>JAFUVZ010000033.1 GCA_017471185.1 Bacteroidaceae bacterium | reverse complement strand
CGAAGGTGCTGGATGTGGAACATCTCAAACACTTCCTTCATCTCGTTGATGCGATCGGTGTCTTTCGCATAACGGCTTTCTTTGGGTTCTTTCACCATACTTTTTCAAACTTTTGGTGTCAACCTTATTTAAAATAAGACATTCAGATTAGTTGCGTTTCCACTTAACGAAGCGCGTGTATCCGCTAACACACCCATTTCAGTTAGAACCTTGTCGAAGTTCACGATGTTGAAAGTCACCTCCTGCATATCAGTAGAGGGCAGTAAGTCAGCTATCAGTCCGTCATTCTGATTTTCATTCCCAGCAATCTGGTTCTCGCATGCCGTCAAGGCAAATGCAGCACAGCACGCAGCCATGCACATATAAAATTTTTTCATCTTATTTTCTTATTAAATTTAGGAAACATCATCACTAACCGGAACAGAACTTGAACTATCTTCTTGCGGAAGACTCAGATGCCTAAATCAACAGATTATAGAGGAAACACAGCCTTCGGTGGCTGCTGGTGCGGGATTTATCTTCCGCAAGAGAATCGCTTTTAAGCTTGTCAATCATAGTCAGTCCATATTATGATGAATCATTTCGGACGCAAAGATAGGAAAGGTTTCCAATATGGCAAAACAAATTGGCAAAAAATTTGCAAGTTTAGAAAAAAGAAGCTACATTTGCACCCGCAATTCGGGGTGTAGCTCAGTCCGGTTAGAGTATACGTCTGGGGGGCGTGGGGTCGCTAGTTCGAATCTAGTCACCCCGACATTGAACAAAAGGCATCGTGATTCTTGTAATCCACGATGCCTTTTACCGTTTTATTTCACATCCTTCACGCAACGCACAGCTACAGTACCAGCTGCTTTTGTATCACTCCAATTACCAGAACTGTATTGAGGATCACTCATGTAAATACGCCATCCGTCATTTGTGGACCTTAATCCGGGTATTCGTCCCCACACGTCATCATGAGGGGTGAAATTCCAGCAGCTATTAGAGTAATAATACACACCGTTTGACTTGAAGAATGTACTGTTACTGTAATTCACATTTGCACTTACGGTGTGGTAATCATATAACAGCTGAAGTGCGATCTCCATGATGTTCGGCACGCGCCAGGTACCCAAGTCATCAGGACCTTCAGAGTATGTCCTGCACGGATTGGCAAGCACTTCACGGATTGGCTTACCTGAAGAACCTTCAATCTTTACTTCATTACTTGCCACTTTAAACTTGTAAAACGGACGGTTTGTCTCCGAGAACATGGTGTGGTTAGGTAGTTCCATACTTTCCACCACTGCCGTCCTGATATTTCTGGAGTCTAAGTTGTTCAGCGTAAACATATTGGTTGAAGGATCATAGGTATAAATCTCTTGTGGCGTCTCAGTGGCAGGATTTGTAACGCCCAGATTCCTTACGCATCTCATTTCCCGTGCCTGATGTGCATAATTACTGTTATCCCACTTATAAGACTTGATGGACATTTCTTCAGCCGAAATACGTTTATAATCACTTGCCACAAAGCCGTATGCGGCCATCCTTCCGCCATAACTGACTTGATATGACTCATCGCCTACCTCAGGCAATATAAGGTGCCCGTTCACAAAGAGTTCTGAGTTCTTATATAAGTCGTTATAATTAAACGGCGGGTCATACAGGGAGAAATGACACAGGTTCATAAACTCCAGCTGGTTGGAAGCCGGCAGATACCATTTCAACTCACCTTCATCAATCTTGCCATCCCCATTCTCATCGCGATTGCGATTCATGCACAGGCGTATGGCACTGGCTAAATACGGATTATCCGTATTGCTGTCACTTTCGTTATATGGACGATTAGAGTCATTGGCAGTGCGGCCACTAAGCTTCATCATCAGATTATTCTGCGTAGGATGCACTTCATCTGATACATAATCCGCCCAATTCACACTCATAACATTACTCATACTACCTGCGTTGACTCCGCTGATATAAGCCGCAGTATTCGCCCAGCCGTTATCCTGGCTGAAATTTGCGGGATTGGTGTCAACAGCGTTAGCATCGCCAAACCAGCGTGGATGCTGGGTCTCGTTAAAATGCTCCACGCCCAATGCCGTTGATGCGTCAGTACTGTAATATGTCTGGATGCTTGGCTGCACAATCATCAGTTTGGTATAGCTGATGCCCGACTGTGTGTCTCGTGAGAGCTTGCGGTAACTGATATAAGTCTTTTTCCGCAAATAAGGGGTTCCTGCACTTGGCTTGGTATCCGATATCGAACCAGTAGTATAACAGAAATACCTCTCATCTACTCCAGTACCAGTATATTGAGAAGAGAATTTTTTATCATCATTATAATAAAACACTTCATCCTTCAGTTTCGGATGCTCGGAATTATATTCATTTACTATCTTCAAGCCATCTATGAAATGTTTGTTGCCATTGTTATCCAAGTAATACATCTTATTCCTGTCTGGATCATCTTCCTTTGTCGTAAAGTTATGATAAACAACATGTCCATCCTGATCCACCCACACATGATAGCCATAGATGCCGAATTCCTCGTACTCAAAAGCATCCAATCCCATGGTGACATAGCGCGAGGGCTTATTCACGAAGTAACGCCAGTAGGGCGGTGTCCACGACTGTGATCCTGGAGGTGTATCATAGTAATATTCGTCTAAGTAAGTAGAGAAGAACACATCATAGTTGTCTCCATAATTAGTGTTCCAGGTCTCTTTATTTGCCTCAATAAACTCACGCAGCTGCCTCAAGTCCATCAGCTTGCCCATAGTGTTGCCGCTTCCGTTATAGTCTGCGTCACTCGTCTTATATGGCAGCACTTTATTAAGTTCTGCCACATCAGTAACACCAGTAGCAGCAGCCTGTAAATTACCTCCCGAATCTTTGATCCCGTTATATCTGAAGTGTATCCACTGGAAATCAGGGTCATTCTCATGTGTCTGAGCCACTTCCAAGGTTGGTGTGGAGACGAAGCTGGAGAACGGGGTTGAGATTCCGTATGTAAACCCGTTCACCGTACTTTTATCCAAGTCAATTACAAACTGGTTAAAATGGGCATCGGTGTTATAAACCTCACCGGATGCCACACCGATATAGCCGTCGGCTCCCGGCTGTCTCTTCACGCGGTAGGTAAGGTCATTGGTATTGGGGTCTGTCTGCGCCACTACCGACGTATAGATATTGTTTACGCCATTGATTTGCACATTATAGGTATAGCGAGTGTTACGCATGATGTTGAAATCCTCTTCCTTAGGTATGGGTGTATTGCCATTCTTCAGCTTGTTATCCACATCGCCTCCCACATACCCAAGATGAATGGTGTAGGTCACATCGGCATAACCGTCTTTATATGTTTCTTTAACTCCGGATATTCTGTTTTCTAACTGGAAGCCCTCATACTCTTTCTTGCCGGCTACCGTACCTGTATTGAAACGCAGTCGCCCTTTGATCTCCACATAAGTGGCCATCGGCTCCACATACACGAACTTTTTACTGGTATAGGTGTATAATTTGCCTTGATATTCAGAGAGGTCCTTATTCTCTATCTCGTTGGCATACTTCAGCCAATAGTTCTCATCCCCCTCCACATTCATCAGCGGTATGCCCTGCATGGTCTTGAGCTGCAGTTCACGCTTGGCATATTTGAATCGACCTTCATCGTTACTATACACTGCACTCAGTTTAAGTCCATTTGTACTACTGATGGTTTCACCAAAATCATTTTTGTAATAATTCATGATCGCATTCGCCTCATCCGTGTTGTGTACCACCTGCGTCAGACTATACCAGAATCGGGGAGCATCGGTAGCGTTACCCACTTCACGGGCATTCTTGTGGTTCTCCATGGTATAGAATTCAAAGCGGTACTTGCCATCCACATGCAGCATGCTCGTATGCTCCGTACTTTCCGCAAACGCCAGACTGCTGTTCAGTTCCTCCGTCTGGATGCCCCTGTCAACCAGATAAGAGCGTACCGGCACATTCACCACCTTCCAGGAAGTGGGCTTGAAGTCACTGATGATATCATAGTCAAAGCTGAGATTGAACGTGACGTGCGATACCAAACGGCGCAGGTATATTTTGCCCTTATTGGTCAGGTCTATATTCCCCTGACTGTCAAGGTCAGATTGTGTAATTACAACTCTTCCTTGCTGGTCAGCCGCATAGACAGGGTCGGGATTAGTCTGCTTATTCCTGAACGCCCCGCTCATCACCAGGTTCGGACGGTAACGTTCCAGAATATCCGGACGGTCAACTGAACGTGCACTCACATTCAGGTCCACCTGCACCCGTTGCATTTCCGTCACCGACATCACATTGTCAAGGAGAGACACTAAGTCGGTCAATTCAGCCTTGCCCACTTCCTTCACCCCTTTCACCTCCATGTCATTGCCACCATCTTCCTTCAGGTTAGCAAAGCCATAGATAAAGCAGGTGCCCGTCATTGCCGAAGCGATAATCTGGCCGGTAGAAGAGTTATTCTGCTGATTATCCGAGTACTGTCCTTCCTTCCAGTTGGAGCCGGTATAGTCCTGTTTGTTCAGCATCTCGTCCATTGCGTAGTACTTCCCAAAGACACGTTCTCCTTCTGCATTGAATATCAGCACATAGAGGTCGTGTACATAGTGTTCCTCACGTTCATTCAGAGAACGGGTGGTCACTTCCTCCTCATCATCCAGCAACACTTCAAAGGGCAGAATCACATTGACGGGTTTGCCATTGGGCACAATGTCATCATCCACGATAAATTCATCACGCTCACAGGCAGTCAAGGCAAGCAATGCCGTAATGACAACTGCCCAATATCTGATGTCTAAATATCTCATGCTCATAGTCACTTCTCATTTATCACACATACATTCACCCATTTACTCAAACGTAGGCGGGGTCACCGTCCAGCTGTCCCAGTCATCGGCAGGGTATGAGCCAGCATTCGGATACCACTCCCACACCTGATAATCCATGGTCATCATCTTGCCGAGGCGTAGGTTCACCACATAGGTCTTGCTATCCTCAATATCAAAGTCAAATGACGCTTCTAACACATATGGATCGTCTGAGTCGCCAGACACGCCACTTACTCCAGAGAATGAATCATCTTTTATAAACTCTTCCCCATCACTAGTATATCTGTTTGCCAGGTTCCATTTGGCCAGCACCTTGTAGCTAATGGTAATACGGATATTGTGGTCATCTGTTTCCGGATCGGCTGCCTTATCGGCATCATAGTCTTTGGGAAGCACCAAGACATAGCGGTTGGGGTCACTCAGTAAATAAGTGCTTTCGCCAGTGGTCAATCCGTTCATCGAGTCCCAGTTGCTGACAGTAGGGGTTGTAGTATAGGTAATATCTGCATTGAGCGGTGTCATGCTTTGGGGGGTACCGCCACCCGCTACAGATGCCTCTGACTCCACCCCACTCCATTCCGCCTTATCTGCCGTAGAGTTATGCAACGACAATGTACCTTTGGTGTTGAGATGCTCAATGGTGACATCAGTGATGAACAATTTCACATCATCGGCTGCTCTTGCCGCATGCTCATAGTAAAAGGCATCACCCTCTTTTCTATAATATTGTCCCTCTCTGGTATATCCGGGGATACCACGATTGGCATTGAAAGCCTCCAGGCTGACATAGTTGACAATATTGAATCTCACCCTGGCCAGCGCATGCCTGAATCTCCATGGGACAGTGTTGTCGGAGGGGCGCTTCCAGTTTACATTCGGTAATCCATAACGGGAAGTCTCGGTACTCACGCCATAGAGGATGTCATGCTGACTGGCATGGGTGTAATAAATGACAGGAACCTGAATGTTATCGTCAAAGCTGGCATCTCCGCCAGTAAGGGTATAGCCGGTCAGGTAAGGTTTGCCACCATCCGTCGGCGAGGCGGCAACAGCTGAAGAATATGGAGCGTAAGCATAGAACGAAAGATACTGGTTACTGCCTGGCCAGTATCTGGTCGGACTGTAGTGCCACTTGGCGGATGTATCGTCCCATCTCACCTGCTGGTTCTGCATGATAATCTGCCTATTGTCGGGTGTTGACAAAGTAGGGTCCGCTGCATTGACTGTGGCTGTGCCGGTATAGTAGGCATAAACGCCAAAACCCGACAACTTCATATCTTCGTCGGTCTCAATGCCGGCATTGCCTGAGGCTCCGAATCCGTATGTGGCAGAGCTGCCCCCCGCACGTGTAGCGGCATTCTCCTCAACGGTCGCATTAAAGCCGATACCATATTCTGACTCCGGCACCACCACAGGCACAGGGCTGTCCGGCACAGCTGGAGTTACCGGCTCTTGCCCGCTCTCCGAGCATGAAGCCAACAGGCAGCCTGCTGCCATTGCCCATATAGATATATTTCCAAGCTTCATCATAATCATTCCAAGTATCTGTCAGTCTCCATCATTACTCATAATCAATATCTCCACCGATATAATGCGGTGAGCCGTCATCGTCATTCCAGCCCGCTGTTACCACATCGAAGTCTATACCGCGCAAGCCCATGTTGATCCTGATAATATAACGGGTATTGGCTGCGAACTCATCAGGATTAAAGTTCTTAAAGTCATCGTATCCCTCATTTACTAAGTCCCGTGCGTCTTCACATCCCTGATAAGATATCACAGCACCATCATCGTATGTAACTTTCAAGTCATAGTTTACAAGTATGCTTTTCCGATGACCGTTCTGCGCCTCGCGCATTTTCTGGGGTATCATCAATATCTGCTTGGATACCTCCGAGCCTGTCGTGTATTTCGGATAGCTGGTGGAAGCACTTGAGTCCCAAGTCAGGGTCTGGCCAATCTGCACCGTATAATCAGCGTAAGGTCCGCTGTTCAAGTTCACAGTCCATGCGGGATTGCCATTAACGGTTGGCGTCACTGTACCGCTATTCACCACATTCTTCAACACCACATAGTTGATTTTCATCTCTATCTTCTGGGCGTTCTCTGCGGTCAACCCACCCATATCGTTGGTGTTGTATTGCTGATTGCCATCGGGTTTATTTCTACTATTGTCGTCTTTGACGAAATAGAAGTGAAACTGAACCAACGAGAGGGCATGACGCAGGTTAAACGTTATCTTTTCGCTCAGATTCTGTTTGGAGTAAGTATCCAAGCTCGACACCATCAGGTCTATCTGCTTATCGACAACCGCATTTTGTGTGAATTGTATGGTATAAGCATTCTTTCCGGTGTTCGTCTTTGCGGGAGGTGTAATGTGGTCTGCCAGATCATCATTGTCATACTCCATGCCATCATAATCCTGGAAAGGATAGTAGGCGAAGAAACTCACTTTGTCATTCGCCTTCTCGTTCGGCCAGTATTTCTTAGGGCTATAGCTCCATACGCTTTCACTTTCATGGATGACGGATTGGTTTGACATGAAGTTGGGGGTAAGGCCATTGAGGTTAGTGCTATTGGTAGCTGTAGCCCAACTGTCAATGCCTTCACTGCCGTCCAGCCAATAGCCATATACGCCAATGATGTAGTTGTTGGATCCATTGATCCAGTTGTTTTTACCTTTGGTACTGCCGTTTCCAGTGGCTTTATCCGGAATTCTGGTATTGGCAGTATTACCATCGGTTGACCAACTGCTGTTATTCGGTGGAATGGCATAGTTCTTGTCAGTGCGCGTAGCTGCATTCTCCCCCGTATATACACCGAACTCAATGGATGTGGGTGCTTCTGCCTTCACCTCTGTATAAGTGGTCAAGACTTCCGACTTGGAGCATCCCGCTACAAGCAGCAGGACACCCGTCATCATTGGCAATATGTAATGCGACATCCTTTTCATGTCTCTTCATTATTTCGGGCGAGGTATCCAGAATGGTCTTTCTTCGTTAGTCCCACTCCCTGCATGGATGGTCACATTCCCTACCTTCACGGTCGTCATACCCAGCAACAGATGAATGTTGTAGGTACTGCCGGCTGCGGTTGATGAGAGGGTGACAGGATTACTGATTTCATTAACTATGTGTGCCCAGCCTCCGTCCATGCGGGCGTCTTTGGTAAAGACATGATACTTGCAGGTGACGGTAAATTCCACATTGCCTGCGGGGATGAACATGAAATACCTCGGACTGCCGTCGGCCTTTCCGGCTATCAGGGTATGCTCCAGCCCGGGAGCCGGGTCGCCGACCTTCTCACCATCTTCAGTTCCCACAGCCTCTTCCCTGCGTCCTACACCTCCTGCTATATCGGCAGCAGTAACCGTGTTACTATACACCAAATTTGGGTTCATATTACTGGCATTCAGATAGAAAGAGGCTTCAGCGGTAGAGGCTGATTCCCATGTCCCCCCGTTCAGGTTGAACCATCCCTCGCTGGTCATGGTGGTGGAGGCAAGGGTAACGCTCTCTATCTTGATGTAGCTTTCCGGCTCAATCTTATTGGCGGCACCCATCGTTTCCTCGTCGAACACCCCGCTCACCGTCAGGGAGAATCGTGCCAGGGCATGGCGGAAGCCGAAGTTGAGTACGGTGGTGCTGACAGGCTTCACCAGGTCTTTATATGGATTGCCTGCAGAGATACCTATATTGGTATCATCGCCGTATGGCACAGTCACTATCGTTATATCCGTAGAGGCAGTGCCATAGAGCAGGTCATCCACCTCATCCAATGATGCCAGGTCACTGATCTTATAATGTATTTTCGGGTCACCGGTCTTGCCGTTGCCCGTCATGCCCACGATGCCGGAGGTCTTGCCGGTTGTAGCCTCGTTCTCGCCAGATGCGTCAGCCTGAGTGACAGCCACCCGTGGAGCGTAGGCGAAGAAGGCGAAGCGTCCGAGGGTGGAGGTAGTGGCTCCGTTGGCACCGTCGTTACCGGTCTCGTTTGACCAGTATTTCACGGGGCTGTAGCTCCAGTTGTAGGTACCAGAGCCTGCGGTAGTCTCCGTGCCTGTCACCAACTGGTTATACATGAAGTTGGGATAGGTATTGCCTTTGGCTGCCTCATAGTTATTGGCTCCTGTGTAATAGTAGCCGAACACACCGAAGCCTTCGCTCGCCAGGTCAGCCACGTTGTTGATCACCTTGGATGCAGAGCCCTCACGGGTAACGGCTTTATCCGCACCGGGGAACTCATGCTCGTAGCTGCCAAGGAGTATGGGCATGGCATCAGCGTCATCAGCCTTGGGCTGTGGCACCTGGGCAGGCACAGTGGTTTCAGCAGCATCCTGCTTTACCTGCTGATAAGTGGTGACGACCTCGCTTTGGCTGCATCCGGCAACCAGCAGCAAGGCCATCCAAGCCATCCCTATTTCTCTTCTTCGTGTCATTTATGTCCTTTATCTTATATATTCTTTATCGTCGTCTTCTGCTCCTCCGTAACCTGCGTGAGGAGCAGAAGACAAGTGAATCATGCTTAACCAGGCATCACTGCACGTTGATTGGCAGGTCAACAGGCAGTTCTGTTGAGGTGCCTGAGCCAGAGCCGGTGCCTGTTCCTGTGGCAACCTCCCAGTTGCTCACGGTAGCATCAAACTTAATAGAGGTGAGGCCTAAGTGCATGGCGATGTTATACTGCTTGTTAGATTCAAATGTCGGGAAGGTCAGCACTTTGGAGATTTTCTGGTTCACCTCGGTATAGCCCTTCGCCAGCTTGTCATCCTTTGTCCTCACCACATACTCCACGGTAAACTTCAGCTTGGGAGCAGTACCTGGGATGAACAGAAGCGGGAACACCTCTTCGGCATATACATTCTTAAATGTCTCTTCCACCCCGGTCATCGTCAGGTCTGCCCATGCAGTTACTCCTGCCGCAGGCTCCATGATGTCAGTGTTCAGCTTATTGCCTGCTGAACCGGTCTGGTCAATCACGTGGTCAATCGTCACATGATCGGTTGTCAGCACATTCCACTTGCCTGTAGCCAGGTTGAACTCGCCCTTACTGGGTGTTGCCGGTGTGAACAGGGTCTTGGTGCCTGTCGTGCCATCCAAGTCGTAGTTGGTGATGGCAATGCGCTTGACAGTCACTTTGGTGTTGGCTTTCTTCACGTTTGTCGGCCCGGTCACGTCATCAATAATCAGGTCAACGGTAAGACCTGCCTTGGCGTTGGTCGCCTCAGCGCCCACTGCAGAACCGCCCATCTTTGCCAACGCATGTCTGAAGTTGAACACAATCTTGCCGCCCGTCTTCTGCTTGGTCATGTTGATGTTGGTAGGAGCAGTGGCAGTCTCACTTGTTGAAGTACCTTCTATCACAGAACGTGAAACGGCAGCACCGGGCTGAGCTACACCCGTCACCGACTCGCCGTTCTGACCGCCTCCGGCTGTTCCCCACAGCAGATCGACCACTTTCTTGGCATCATCGGCAAGCTTGTAGGTGATGATGGGGTCGCCATTGTGGTTGTTACCGCTCACGGCCACGATACCGCTGGCAGTTCCGTCATTGGACATAGAGGTAGCGCCGTTGTGTTTGGTAGCGTCTCCCTGTGACAGCACACCGGCATAAGGGGCATAAGCAAAGAAACTGATGTAGTGCTTGGTGCTGCCAGTGGCTGCGTCTGTGCCACGGCCGTCAACCGCACTCTCAGCAAAATCGTTTGGCCAGTACTTGGTACTGTTAGGGTCGGCATACACCCACTCGCTCTTGGCAGGGTCAGTGGCATCGGCATGCCATGTGATGTACTCATTGTACATGAAGTCAGGTATCAGACTCCGGGTGGTGGCTGACACCGTCACACCGTCGAAAGTCTTCTCCTCTGTGTCGAAAGCAAACACGCCAAAGCCCTTGTCTTTGAGGTGCGTTGTAGTGCTGATGGTGCCTGGTGATCCGGCACGGGTCTCTACTGCAGCGCCTTTGTAGATGCCGAAGCCCACTGGCACTTCCTTCTGTGCCACATACTCGCCGATAGACTGTACCACGCCAGCCTCATCGTTTGAGCAACTGCTCATGATAGTCAGAGCAGCCAAAACCATTACGGTCAAATTTAGCTTCTTCATTGTCATTAATCTCTTATTTATTCTCAGGTCTTGTTATCTGTAATCATCCTCAGGCAAGCCAGGCTTGCCATTTATCAAGGATTTGCCACGTTGATAGGCAGGTTCACTGACTGGTCAACCGGGGTGTCGCCCGACCATGGTGTGACGTTTGCCTCTATTCTTACGGTAGTGAGCCCCAGACGAAGCACAAAACCATATTCTTTTCCTCTTTGCAGCGCAGGCATCTCCACCCGCTTGGTGACTATTTGCTCTATCTCCGAGTAGCCATTAAGCAGCTCTGTGTCAACGGTCCGCACATAGTAATCTATGGTGAACGTGAGCTTGGGGGCTGTGCCGGGGAAGAACAGGATGGGGCTGATATTTGCAGCATCATCCTGATACACGGTCTGCAGGGTATTATATGTTACACCGACTGGCATCGCATCGTCCCATGCAGTGCCATTCAGGTTCGCGCCGCTCTCACGGATGGCATCCGACAGCTGATAGGTGTCGTTAGCTGGCGTGGAAGCTGCGGTATTCCAAATGCGGGAAAACGCAGCATGACTTGTGGTGGCAGGCGTGACAGTCCACACGCCCGTAGCAAGGTCAAGCGTACCTGTATCGGGCATGCTCTCATCCGTTGTCGTTATGGTGATTGACTTCACGGTAATGCGGGTGGTCTGGGTGATGTCAGTGCCATCGCCCGTGTTTGTCGCACCCACACCGTTGATGTCGGCAATGATTTTGATATCACCGATCTTCGACAGCGTATGCTTGAAGTCAAAGGCTATCTTGCCATTAAGCTTCTGCTTCACTAAGTTGATGTTGACGGGAGCCTCGCCATCGGCGGCTGGTGTACCATATTGCACATGCTGACCTGACTGAGGTGTATCCAAGATGTCAGCATCGGTAGCCCCGGCAGTGCCCCACAGCAGATCCACGTTCTGATTCTTGGGGTCAAGCCTGTAGGTGATGACGGGATTGCCGCTATAGGTGTTTCCGCTCACGGCAATGATGCCACTGGCAGTGCCTTCATTCGCAGACGATGTTGCACCGACAATGTCATCATCATCGTTTTGCGTCAACGCACCAGCATACGGGGCGTAGGCGAAGAAGCTCACGCGGTTGCGATGCAGCATGGTAGCGCCATTGGCTCCGTCGTTAGTCGTCTCATTGGGCCAGTACTTCACGGGAGTGTAGCTCCAGTTGCCCAAGGCATCCTTATTCACCTGCTGGTTATACATGAAGTTGGGGATGGGTGCAGTGCCTGTCCACGGTACTGTAGAGCCTTTTGTTCCCGGATAGTCTTTGTCCTGGGTATAATAGCCAAACACGCCAAAGCCTGAGGCATTGGTAGCAAGCACATCGGCAGAGCCTATCGTTCCCGGCCAGCCTGCCCTTGTACCGGCTGCATCACCCACATACGCGCCAAAAGCCACAGGCACGGATTCCAGTGCTTTCAGGCGTTCGTATGAAGCAGCCTCATCGTCTTTAGAGCAGGCGGTGAACAGCAGTGCCATCAATCCGTATGTCAATAATCTACCGTGTTTCACTATCATTCTGTTTTTTCCAACAATAAGGTTTCTCTCTATCCAGCATCAACTTATTTGAAAGCCGGTTCCTACCCTTTGTATGGCAGGTCCTGAACTTCGTGACAGCCGGTCCGAAGCCTTGCGACTGTCAGTCAGAGGCTTTGGGACCACCAATCAGAAGTTTAGCAACGCACCGTCTGATGCTTGCGGAAGCAGAGTCACATCATGCAGAGGCTCCGGATTCTTCCTTTACTCATCTCTCCCTACCTGCTGAACGGCTTGTTCCCAAAAGCATATCAAGCCAGTTTCGGAGTGATGTTAATTCCGCTAATCCCGATAATTCCGCCGATAATTCCGCTATGATAAGTGATATATTTCATCGCTTATCTCATTTTAGCGGAATTAGCGGAATTATTTCTTGCATTCTGTTTGCAAAATAACTATGGGGTAGCTGGAGTTACATTCTTAGGCAGGTCAACTGGTGTTGCAGCTGTTGTCTTGTCCCAATCAACAACGTTTGCTTCAAGTTTCACTGTTGTCATACCCAGAATCATGTTGATGGTATAAAGCTTACCACCTTGAGGTGTCAGGCTAATAGTCTTGGTAATTTCATTTTCTACTTTCGCGAATCCTCCTGACAAAGCAGCATCGGTAGTCCAAACATGGTATTTAATGTTAACCTCAAAGTCTGTTGCGGTTTTGTTAGGAATAAACATGAAGTACCGATCCTTATCTGATACCTTAGCAATAACATCTTGAGCAGTGGCTATCAGCGTAGATTCACTACTTCTGCCAACACCAGGCTTAATCGTAGAAGAATTTGCATCATTAGCATAGCGTAAATTCTCAACAAGATCTGTCGTTATTAAGCTAAATGTCTTTTCAGCAGTAGTAGAGGTTTCCTCCCATAATGGTTCATTAGCATCCGTGTTATTTAAATTAAGCTTTCCACTTGTAGGAAGGGTCGCTTTAATAGAAACACTCTCAATATTAATATGAGTATTTGCATCAATATTATTAGTGCCAGGGGTAACCTCGTCATAAGCTCCCTGCACTGTAAGCTTCAAAGCTGATAATGCATGGCGCATGTGGAACTGTACTTTTGTTTCTGCTGCTGGTTTATACAGATTTAAGAAAGGTTTACCTTTAGCTACTGTCACAGTATTAGATGGATATACTGTAGTCCAAGTAACATCTGCATTCGGGTTGGCTACACCCCAACAACAAATCGTCTTCGTTAAGCGAAGTACCAACAGTATATGACACCTTTGGATCAGTTTGATCCTCATTATCTGTTAAAGCCGTGATACCAGATGTTTGGCTCGTTGTCAATGCACCCGTTGAAGGAGTGGCAGCTTTGTAAGGTGCATACGCAAAGAAGCTCAACTTATCTGTCGAAGTACTTGTCGCAGGAGATGTTTGAGAATCTTGAGTTGTCTCGTTTGGCCAATACTTTACTGGAGTATATGTCCAACCGCTGCTATAAGTGACAGACTGATTATACATAAAATTAGGACCAGTAGAAGATGAGTAATCGCCACCATTAGAGTAAGTGGCAAACACCCCAAAGCCAGCAGTTTGCAAATCCGTATCAGTTGCAATCATAGCTCTTGTTTCAGCAGTCTCTCCCATGTAAGTACCGAAAGTAACAGGAACAGGCACAGAAGCCTTGATACTTTCGAAAGAAGCGGTAGTGATACCGTCATCCTTAGCACATGCCGCCAACATTGCGCCGGCAGCAGCAATCGTTAATACTCTACTAAAAGTTTTCATTTTACCTATTGTTTAAAAATTGTTATTAATCATTATAATCTCTAACTATCTAAAAACACAAATCTTACACATTACTGCATGAATCCAAGCCATAATTCAATCAGAAGCCCACATCAATGGTTCCGCCATCATCCCACGGATCGACGTGCGCATCGAAGCCGCTGCTGGCATCGTCCTCCGCCTTCACGGGAGGCAACTCTAACTCAAGCTCCAAGTCGAGCTCCAACTCCATAATCAAATCCAGCAAGAGCGAAGCGTCGAGGTCGGCATTAACATTCTCCTCCAATCCGCGATATACTATCTCTTTTCCCACCTTAAAGGTGAAAGTGCGCGAGGAGCCGTCAATCAATGTGATATAGAGCGTCAGGACATTGTTGTCCTCAGTACGTTCCCTCACATACTCCTTGCCATGCGCCAGTCCGAACACGGGCAGGCTGTAGTACATCAGTCCCGGTCCGTGGGGATTGCTCTCAGTGGTCAAGCCCCACTTCTCACGTTCAAAGAGCATGTACCGCTCCTCTGTTGACCGCCAGTACTGCGACATCAAGAAGCCATCTGCCATTCCGCTGATATTGCCTATCATAGAACGCATATACTGCAAGCCCTTGATGCGTACCCATACATTCAGGTAGGTCGTCTGGGGTCTCGCCACCACTGACATCACATAATTACCGTCGCCATCTACAGACCACCGGGTGTCTGCGTTGACCTGCTTGCCTTTCTGCTTGTCAATCCACTCCTGGTAGGGGTAGAAAGTTACCTGTCCCAGCAGCATCTCCTCGGTAATGGTGAAGTTCTCTACCGCCACGCCTATCCGCTCAGGGTCGGGCATATAGGTGATGCCATCATCCCAAGGTCCGTTGTAGTATTGCGTTATATCAGCGCCATGCGCCGAAATGTTCTCAAAGCTACCGGTATCACGGAACCTCATGGAGCCATACTCATCGAAGCTCTTGCTCATGACAATCATACGGTAATTACCCGGATCAAGCTCTATCTTCATCGACTCCACATTGTTGGTGGAACTCACGCTCGGAGCTGTCCATTCCTCGCCCCAGATCATCACGGTCATGCCATTGGGCTTATAGCCGAACTTGCTCACCCAGTCAACATCCAGCCTAAGCTGCGTCTTCTGCGGTTCCATCACTTCCAGTTCGCGGCGGTTGCAGCCTGCCAGCAGCAAGACAAGCACGAGAATTGACAGGCTGTTTATTATCCATTTTCCTATCTCCATTCTTCTCATCTCTCCCTCCTTTCCAGCCACAACCACACCAAAGAGAACCATAAAATACTCATCGGCAAGCGAAGCTTCCGTATATGCATTTTTTACAGGGGCTGTGACAGAAGCTGCCATGCCTTGCGTACAAACCACAAAGGCCATCAGGCTCAACATAAGCCAGACAGCCGGACGCTTTTGACTTATATTCGTTATTAACCACACGCTATAAATTCTATTCTCTTATACCATATTTATAACTAAGTGTACCCTTGCCTCTCCTAAAAACATTCCCTAACGATAGCAGGGTTACATCCCATTAACCGTCTAATATTAAGACGATATCCAGTGCAATTTTATATATTATTTTTTGAATAACCAAATTTTATATGAAAAAATTACGCCGCAAAGTCTCTTTTTAACAAATCAAGTGCTACTATATATAATAAGGTGTAGCTCCCTCAAAAGGGAACAACATACCCGCAATCTATAATATCCAGAAAAAGGGTTTAACTAATTTAACTTCGCTAGCATATTTTAACAATGCAGATTGCGATTATTCCAAAAAAATTTGCATATCTTTGCATTAGAAGTCCAGAAAAAAGCATTCCTGCTACCATGGATTAAGTCGGGTAGATTGCAAAAACGCATGTTAGTAAAGTGTTATTACACGAAACTTGCGAAGAGATAGACCGAGAAATAAAATAGAGATTAATAACTTTAAGTGGCACACTTCTTATGAAGCTGAGAATTAAGATTGTACTATATTTGTGTCTTGCATGGGCTGCGGCTACAGTTTCTGCCCAGAACAGAGGCTCTGCAGAGACAATCCGCCAAGGGTGGACAGATTCTCTTCTGCCCGGTTTGGTTCCCTATTCCAGCTATACGCCCTATGACAGCACCCAGATTCTCAGAAAAGACCCCTACACCATCTTTGTTAATTTCCCATTAGACCATGTGGAACTTGATTTCGGGTTTCACGACAACACACCTGCACTCGACCGTATTATGCAGAGCGTGAAGAGTGTCACCGACAATCCTGCCATGGTAGTCAAGTGTATCCAGATAGTCGGCATGGCTTCCTTTGAAGGATCTGCAGAGTATAATTATAAATTAGGTCTGCAACGCGCCGTCAATCTGAGAGAGTATATCAAGCAACATGCCCCCATGCTTACGGATGATGTCTTTGAATTGTATTCTGCAGGTGAGGCATGGACAGAGTTCCGCAGCCAGATTGAAGACATGGAGTTCCAGGGAAAACAGCAGGTGCTGGACATCATTGACCGCACCCCCAACCTCTGGTTGCGCGAGAAGCGCATTCGCGAACTGAATGGCGGAGCAACCTATGATTACATCAAGCGACATCTGCTTATGGACCAGCGAGGTGCAGGCTATATGCGTTTATACTACGAGCTATTGCCTGAACCAGAACCGGAGCCTGAGCCTGAACCAGAGCCTGAGCCTGAACCAGAGCCTGAGCTGGTAGTGATGCCAGTAGAAGAACCTCATCGCCCTTGGATAGCAGTGAAGACTAACCTGCTGTTTGACGCAGCATTAGCTCCCAACGTGGAGGTAGAGCGATGGTTTGGAAAGAACGACCGTTTCAGTGTGATGGCAGAAGTATGGTTCCCCTGGTATGTATGGAAGAGCAACAGCCGTGCTTATGAGGTGCTGAACATCGGCCTGGAAGGTCGCTATTGGTTCACTCATAGCAAGAAGCACACAGATCGCCCTATCACGGGATTGTTCGGTGGTGTTTATGCTGCCGGTGGCAAATATGACTTGGAATGGAAGAGCAAAGGCAACCAAGGTGAATATACCTCATTAGGACTGACCTTCGGCTATACCTGGCGGATATCAAAGTGGTTCAACATGGAAGCGAGTGTCAGCGGCGGATGGCTGTCTGGTCCCTTCCGTCATTACGAAGGCCGTTTCAATGACACCCACCTGATATGGCAGCATAATGATCACTTTAGCTACTTTGGCCCTACCAAGTTGAAGTTAAGCCTTGTCTATCTGTGGCCGGAAAGGAGGGAAAGATGAGGAGAACGGAGAATGGAAGATGGAGAATGAACAGCCTGCCAATTCTCGCACTTGTCTTGTTGCTGGCAGGCTGCAACCGCAGAGAGCTGGAAGTGATGGAGCCATTGCAGGCGGGAATTCGCCTCCATAAGAGAAGAGCAACATGACTAACAAAACACTCACCAAGTGGGTGAGACAGACCTGAGACATGACAGGCATACGGGAGTATGTGGTCTCAAAGCATTTATTAATTCAATAATTTGTAGGGTTATCACTCTACGTTATTCTCGTTAGAGGAATCTTTGTGAAAAGATTCTGAACAAAGCGAGGGAGGAAGCCATAGCGATGGCATCCTCCCTCGTAACATTTTTCGCTCAGTGTTGGTTCGCTCTAGCCTCGCTCTAGGCTCGCTCAAGCACGCTTCTGCCTCGCTCAAACAGCTTGCATGAGCGTGCCTACACCGAACCAAATGCGTGCGAAGAGTATGAGAAGTCCGAGAGAAGAGTAAGAGTGTACTACACTTTGAACATCTTGCTGATCTCGTCATCTGTCAGTGTGATGATGATGGGATGACCATCTGGAGTATAGTTCGGAGTGACGGTGGCGAAAAGGCGGTCAACGAGGTCAGTCATTTCTTCCGAACCGAGTACCTGCCCATAGACGATGGCAGCTGCATTGGCCAACGTGAGGGCTACGGACTGGCGGACTTCATCTTTCACATCACTACCCTTTTCCATGGCCGTATGCACCAAATCACGAACCAGTTCTATGGGATTGAGACCTTCAATGCCAGTAGGCACACCGTTGATGGCATAGCTGCCGCCACCTAAGGAGGTCAGTTCAAAACCAACGCAAGACAACTCTTCTAAGATGCTCTCGAGAACGGCCGCTTCAGACGGGGGCAACTGAATGATTTCCGGGAAGAGGAGTCCTTGTGAGGGAGCACGCCCTTGCTGTAGCTGACGCATATACTGATCGAAGAGCACACGTACATGCGCCCGATGCTGGTCGATGAACATAAGTCCCGACTTTACGGAAGTGAGGATATAACGTCCCTTGTACTGCAGTAAGGTTGATTCCCGCTCAGAGACATCCAATAAAGTATCTGTAGCAGCCTCTGTAGGCTCACCTCCTACAGGAGCCTCGTCAGGTTCCAGACCTTCATACAGCTGTTCCCATTGCCTGCTAACCTGCGGACGGTGATAGGTATCCTGATCATGGCTGGAAAAAGGATTGTAATTGGGATTGACACTTACCTTCGGGGGAGACACGGGGCGGACTGACGGGGTGAACACTGGAAGTTCTTCAGGCATATCAGCCGTATCGAAATTGATAGACGGAATGGCATTGAACTTACCCAACGCCTCTTTCACTGCTGCTGCCAGAATCTGCCAGATGGACTGCTCATTCTCAAATTTAATCTCAGCTTTGGTAGGATGGATATTGACATCAATGTTGGCAGGGTCCACCTCAAAATAAAGGAAATAAGAAACCTGCTCACCAGTAGGTATCAGCTGCTCATAAGCTTCCATTACCGCCTTGTGGAAGTAGGGATGCCGCATGTACCTGCCATTCACGAAGAAATATTGGTGGTTACCTTTCTTATGCGAAAATTCAGGTTTGGAGACATAGCCTGTGATGCGGATGAGAGACGTATTGACATTCAGAGGCAGTAACTGTTGGTCAAGGCGTTTACCAAAGACAGCAAGAATACGCTGATGCACCGTAGCCTCCTGCAGATTAAACACCTCTGCATCATTACTATGGAGTGAGAACGCCACATCCGGATGAACTAACACGATGCGTTCGAATTCTGATAATATATTGCTTAGTTCTGTAGCATTAGACTTAAGGAACTTCCTACGAGCAGGCACGTTGAAAAAGAGGTTCTTCACTGCGAAATTACTTCCTTTAGGTGTAGAAATCGTTTCCTGTGCCTGCACTTTAGAGCCTGCAATCACCAGACGGGTGCCCAGTTCCTCCTGCTCTATACGAGTCTTCAGTTCTACCTCAGCAACCGCAGCGATAGAAGCCAATGCCTCTCCACGGAAACCCATGGTATGCAGGTTAAAGAGGTCGGCTGCCTCCTTAATTTTAGAAGTGGCATGACGCTCAAAGGCCATTCGTGCATCAGTATCCGACATGCCCTTGCCATCGTCTATTACCTGCACACAGGTCTTGCCTGCATCAGTGACGAGGACATGGATATGAGTCGCCTCTGCATCGATGGCGTTCTCCACCAGTTCCTTAATCACGGAAGCAGGTCGCTGGATCACCTCTCCAGCCGCAATCTGATTGGCCACCGAATCGGGCAGCAGTCGAATAACGTCTGACATTTTAATTAAAAATTAAGAAAGAATAAAGAAGAATACAGGTTCGTTTTCCCCATTGTCCATTCTTCATTATTCATTTCTCATTATTCAAATTATTCATTAAACGACACCATTCATGATGGCATACCACACCCACAGCAGGACGATGATGAGGAACACAATCATGGCTGTGTTGGTCTTGCCTTCTTTCTCTTTAAAGCGCTTGAGATGCGTGGTGTTCTCAGCGAACTTACCCCTGATATCTTCCGGGTCAAACTCCTTGGGAGGAAGCATGCCGAGTTCCCGCTTGGCGTTCTCCTCTATCTTCGCCAGCTTCTCCTTACGCTCGTCAACGTAGATCCAATTATGATGGAAACCTCTGGGTTTCCTAACTGAGAACATTCCCATAGTTATTTATATTGAATATTGAACATTGAATATTGAACATTGATCCATACGGATGACGTTTTCTTATTCTACCTTCTTCCATGCCTTACCTTGATGTCTCTTGGTGAGCCAGTGGATTCACGGTCTATTTTTTTCATCACCTGGTCAGCAGGCTTGCTGCGCCATTCGAAGATATCATCCTTACTGCGAGGACGCATATAGTCAAACCATACGAAGGCTTCCAGACGGTCCTTACCTTTGGGTACCTGATCAAGCGGATAGGCAGTGCCAGTGGTCTTGCCCACAAACATGCCCTTATCCATCTTGCGGTCTTTCATAAACATCTTGAGGTAACTACCCTCGGCATAAACCATCACAATGATGGTGGAATCTTTCTCGTCGATAGGATGATAGATGCTCATCACATTGCCGTTCACCTCTGTTTCCTTAATCTCCCCACCTTCAAAGTGGGCTATCATCTCCTTGCCCTTTATCTGGTTATAGTGCAGCGAATCGAAACGCTCAATCGCCAATGCCTGATTGATGATATGCGCCCGTTCAATGGTACTGTCGTTAGAGAACACCTTCACCATCTCGCCCAATAGTTGCTCCTCGCCATGCCACAAGATGGGGTCACGATACATCGTCATACAGGAATCCTTGGAATTGACAACCAATGAGTCGCATACCGCTTGAACATCACTTCGGTAAGCCCTTACCTTATGATAGGCTCTCATCTCACGGAAAGCAGAATCTGTCTTAGCATTGAAGGTCACCAGGCGCAACGTGTCAGCATGCATGAAGAGGCTGTCACCCTGTGAATAGTCAATCGCCACAGCCCGCTTGGTAGCGAAAGCGTTCTCCTTCAGTTCGTCATAGTAACAGTAATCACCTGTCAGGATATTCTTGTTCACCGTATCATTCAACGCCACGCTGCCAAACGCCTCGCCAAAGCCAGCCTGACGGTCGTATAATAAGGTGTCGCCCGTAAGCGTCCGGCCTTCACTCACCACCACAGAACGATTGTACAGTTCGCCACGCTCGGTCACAGTATTGTAAATACCCGAACTGGTATAGACATGTGATTGCTCATTCACAATCTCCGCTTCACTATTGATGGTAGCTATCTTAGTAACCGTATTATAAGTCAGGTCTTCAGAGGTAAGTGTAAACTGAGGGTTAACCAGTTCGACATTCACCTCAAAAACAGCCTGTTTGGTAACGGGACTGTACTCTCCCAGTACGGAGGTCAGCACATTCACGGTATCACGCAGTGTACCTCCATCGAAGTAATATCCTAAATTGACCACGCGGTCATAGTCAAGACTATCGGTTTCCAACTCAGTCTCGCGGTTGATCAACCTTACGTTCTCACGCAACTGAGCCAGCTGAGCCACACCGTCATAATACATGTAGTCACCATAGATGAACAAGGTGTCACCCTGCTCCATACGCACATTGCCAAACGCCTCTACCGAATTTCTCTGTTCATAAATCAGCGCACTGTCACAGAACATGTACATGCTGTCGTGCTTAAGCTTCACAGAACCGCGCAATACCTGCACATCAGGCCGTTGGTTCTGGTCAGCCACCGCCTCATCGGCATACAGCAAGTCAATGCGTACTTTCTTCTGAGGATCCTGATCAACATTGAACATTGAAGATTGAACATTGAAAATGGCTGCAAAACTATGTGGAACAGAAAGCACAAAAAGTACCAACAATCCCAGCATACTGCCTATGAAAATATAAAGCCTTCTATTCCGCATGGCTAATGTTCAATATTCATTGTTCAATCTTATTTAATCCATCCCTTGTATCTGAAGTCACAGCTGGGCTTCCAATTGTCACTGATTCGTACATAGGTGGTCTTGAGCTTATCTTGTATCCATCTCTCAATCACCTCATCCTGCTTCTTCTGCATCACCATCTCCTTGAGGCGCTGATAGTCGTCAGACACAGTGGCCTTGTGACCTTTGATACGGCTCTTGAGCTTTACAATGACAGTTTGCTCCTGACCTGTACGAGGAGTCATATTGATGGCCTTGGAGATCTCGCCCACCTCCATGGTATCCACCACCTTGGCGATCTCTGATGGCAGGTCCTGCATCTCGAAACGGGAAGTCTGTGTAGCGTCATTTGGCAACAAGCCACCGTTGTTTCGTGTATTCTTATCATCAGACAGACCGTAAGCAGCCTCCTCGAACGTATATTTGCCATTACGTATTTCATCAGCGATAGAGTCGAGATAAACACGTGAATCATCCAACGCTTGCTCAGGCACATGCGGTTTGAGCAAGATATGGCGTACACGGATGCGGTCGCCACGCTTCTCAATCAACTGGATGATATGATATCCGAACTCACTCTCCACAATCTTGGATATCTTATCAGGTGTCTGCAGGTTAAAAGCCACATTTGCGAAAGCAGGATCCAGCTCACCTCGCCCCATGAAACGGCCTAAGTCGCCACCGCTCACTGCAGAGCCCGGGTCTTCTGAATACAGACGAGCCAGCATTGTGAAGCTATCACCATTGTTCACACGGTCGGTATATTCACGCAAACGGCGTTTCACATCCTCTATTTCCTCTTGTGGGATTTTTGGTTTGCGAGTGATAATCTCCACCTCTACCATCGTCGGTATATAAGGAATACTGTCTTGCGAGAGAGAACTATAGAAACGCCTCACCTCTGCAGGCGTAATCTTCACTTCACCCACAATCTTATTCTGCATCTTCTGTACGGTGAGATTTTCACGGGCACTGACACGCAAGGCCTCGCGAATCTGGGATGAAGTCTTATTGAAGTATTCCTCCATCTTTTCACGGGATCCGATATTTTGGATATACCTGTTCGTCATCCAATCTACCTGCTGCAGCACTTCAGCTTCGCTCACCTCGATACTGTCAAGCTCAGCCTGGTGCAGAAACAGTTTCTGTACAGCCATCTCCTCTGGCAGTACACAATATGGGTCTCTGTCAAACTTACGCCCATCATAGAGAGCACTTAGGCGAGCTTCCTCTACATCGGATTTCCAGATGGCCTCATCGCCTACCACCCATGCCACTTCATCAATCACATTGTCTTGCGCCTGCATACCGATACATACCGTCAGCAGCAAAACACTCATTATGGATTTTACAGATATTCTCATGTCGTCTGTTCTTACTTTATTTTGTTTCACGCCACGAAGATAACGCTTTATTTGCTTATAACCTTTAAGATTAACTGTTTTTAATGTGATTTCAACATCATTTTTGCTTTCTGAGGGATTCCAGCCATGTATTTTCGAGATATTGACGATAATCAGATTGCACTTGTGCCAGCACTTCACGGTAGTCATCCGGACCGTTTAGCTTCTTGCCTACTGTCAACACAACAGGATAGCCTGCCAACGGTTCTGCCTTTCTGCCACTGAACTCCATCTCATCCACAAAGGCGTTGGTACCCTGTTCAAACATACCCTGCTCCACCTTCACCTGGCTACGCGACTTATCATCCAGCAAACGTTCGATGGCCTCCCACTCCACGTCTTTCGCTTTCTTGATAACCTTACGCACCTTCTTCGCCACCTTCTTATTCACCGCATGGATTACTGCCCCCTTGAAACGGGGCTTTTGCCAATGGTAGTCTTTCTGATGATTAGAGAAATAAGCTGCCAATCCAGCCTCATTCGTTTGACTCGGTTCGGTCACATGGATGCGATAGGCCTCCATCGCCAACAGCCGGTCGCCAGCATCAGTAAGTTCTTGTTGGAATTCAGCAGAATCAGCCAGATGACCTGCATGACAATCCATGACACATAGCGTCACGAAAGCGGCATACTGCCTGCGTATTCCCATGGGATATGCCTGAGCGAACTGAGCGAACTGAGCACCTGTGAATGATTTGCCATCCAGCGTGAACAACACGCCATCAGCCTTGCCATTCCGATATAACAGGTTCACATTCTGCTGATTCTCGGCAAAGCCATAAATTGTCTTCAGACGGTTCAACGCCCTGTCGGTCACGGTGTTTGTCTGGTTACTACTTTTGATCTGCCGGAAATAATCAGCCTTGAAATCATCAAATGACAGCTGACGTTCATCTATCAGCTGCACGATATGAATGCCTTGTGGGGAAAGAAAAGGTTGCGAAATCTGTCCGCATTGCAGACTGAAAGCCACCTGCTCCAGTTCTTCCGTCTGTTGGGAACGAGTCAGCCACACGGTTTCCTGGATGTCTGAATAATGAGACATCATCATTTGGAAGTCAGCTCCGCCTTCCAAAGCCATACTCACCGAGTCCATGCGTTGCTGCCACAGATAGATTTCAGACTGACGAACATGCTGAGGGAAGGCATGGAAGACCTGCCGTATCTGCAACTGTCTGTCGCCTTGCGTACGAATCAATCTGTCATAAACCAGCCGAGCCTCCTCTCCTGCCGCCTCTTCATCAAATGTATATTGCGCCAGCAGAGATGCCCTATATGCCTCCATGCTTTTCTGGAAAGCTGACGTAGTGTCCAGTCCTTCTGCACGGGCGGCACGGGCCATCAAAGAACGTTGACCGTTATTTAATTGACAATTGACAATTGACAATTGACAATTAAATAGCATAATTGTCATCAAGATAAACAATTTCATCATCTTTCAATCTTGCCGATCATCATAAAAAACGGACAACAATTCATACCGCAAGGATAATTGTCAATTATCAACCGTCAATTGTTATCATTCCGGTCTGCTATAGTTAGGAGCCTCGCTGGTGATTGACACATCGTGCGGATGGCTCTCCAGTACGCCGGCATTGGTGATGCGGGTGAACTTGGCATTATGCAGCTGTTCGATATTCTGAGCACCACAGTAGCCCATACCAGAGCGCAAACCACCTACCAACTGATAGATAACTTCGTAAAGCGTTCCCTTATAAGGCACACGGCCAGAAATTCCTTCAGGCACCAGTTTCTTCACATCCTTCGTTCCACTCTGGAAGTAGCGATCCTTAGAACCGTTCTCCATTGCCTCTAATGAACCCATGCCACGATAAGTCTTGAACTTACGGCCGTTGAAGATGATGGTCTCGCCTGGAGATTCCTCCGTGCCAGCCACCAGTGAACCAATCATCACGCTGTAGCCACCGGCAGCCAATGCCTTCACCACATCGCCTGAGTAGCGCAAGCCACCATCAGCAATCAAAGGCACACCTGTACCTTTCAGCGCTTTAGCCACGTCATAGACAGCAGACAGCTGTGGAACACCTACACCTGCCACCACACGGGTAGTACAGATAGAGCCAGGGCCAATGCCCACCTTGATACAGTCGGCACCTGCGTCAACCAGCATTTTAGCAGCCTCTCCAGTTGCCACGTTGCCCACTACGATATCGATGTTAGGGAATGCGTTCTTAGCTTCCTTGAGTTTCTCAATCACGAACTTAGAATGTCCGTGAGCGGTATCAATCACGATGGCGTCAGCATTGGCATTGATCAATGCTTGCATACGCTCCAAAGTGTCGTCGGTGACGCCCACGCCTGCAGCCACACGCAGACGACCCTTATCATCCTTGCAAGCCATCGGTTTGTCTTTGGCCTTCGTGATGTCCTTGTAGGTAATCAAGCCTACCAAGCGGCCATTGGCATCCACTACCGGCAGCTTCTCAATCTTATGCTCCTGCAGAATCTGTGCGGCATCATCCAGGGTAGTGCCCTGATGGGTAGTCACGATGTTCTCGCTGGTCATCACCTCATCGATGCGCTTGTTCAGGTCGCGCTCGAAACGCAAGTCACGGTTGGTCACAATACCCACTAAGTGGCGGTCATCATCCACCACAGGGATACCACCTATCTTATATTCACTCATCAGGTCGAGTGCATCATGCACAGAAGAACCACGCTTGATCACCACGGGATCATAGATCATACCGTTCTCAGCACGCTTCACAATAGCTACCTGACGGGCCTGTTCCTCTATCGACATATTCTTGTGAATCACGCCGATGCCGCCCTCACGTGCAATGGCAATAGCCATCTTTGCCTCCGTAACGGTATCCATAGCAGCCGTCACGAAAGGAATCTTCAGGTCAATGTGTCTTGAAAACTTTGTTGAGAGATCAACAGTCTTGGGGAGAACCTCCGAATAGGCAGGGATTAACAGCACGTCATCGTACGTCAATCCGTCCATCACTACTTTATCTGCAATAAATGACATAAAATTATGCTTTAAAATTTATTGCGTGCAAATATACGCATTTTTCCGCAAACTCCACTATCATCACCCAAAAATATTTTTTATGCGCAATGATACCTACAGAAGCTCAATCCAGTCATCCGAATAATTGATTTGTCTCAACGTCTCTTCCATGTCAAGCATTGGGGGCTGTTTGATTCTGAATTTGTCCGGGAATCCCTGGAATCTAAGTAGCTCCCTTGACGACGGTCTTCTGTAACCATTAATGAGCTGATAGTTGTATGAAGCGCCTGTCCTTAAAGCGCATGCATAGGGT
Source organism: Bacteroidaceae bacterium (assembly GCA_017471185.1). Taxonomy (GTDB): domain Bacteria; phylum Bacteroidota; class Bacteroidia; order Bacteroidales; family Bacteroidaceae; genus Bacteroides. Next base: position 44,503 of record JAFUVZ010000033.1, on the reverse strand, counting down.
AAAACTGATATGTTGCCACTCTTATTTTCATGCCATACTGAAGGATAGAACACTTCCTTGTCTTTAGTACTGTTTTTCCTTTTCTCCAGAATAGTATCGGAGGCAAATAGTGAAGGGTCAACATCTTCATCTTTCTCCAATATGTCAGCAAGGTTAAAGGGCTGTTTAACGAAGTCGAATGAAAACCTCTCATAATTGGTCTTGTCTGTGAACCCCACGATTATCACCCTTTCCCTTTTCTGAGGCACACCAAAGTCTAAAGCGTTCAGCACTTTCCATTGGCAATCAACAAAAACAAAAAAATGTTGAAAATATCTGTCATAAGTGTCATAGTGTCATAAAACGATGAGCCTCATACCTTATCTCTATGACACTTCTATGACAGATATGACACATTCCTGCAAAAAACATGGTTTTTGACCGAAAAATGCTGCTGTTTTTACCAAATAACATCAGTATCTCCCATGATTCCCGATTACTATATAGTCAACTTTGGAACATGAGTTATTTATGATTACTTCGTTTGTGTAATGCCATTACATTGACTATGTAATGGCATTACACGCATTTGGTAACGGCATTACCAAAGCTTCGGACTGTAAATGTCAAGCCTTGCGACGGCTTGTGCCAAACGTTGCAACGGCTTATGGCAAGCATCAGCTCTGCTCTTGCAAGGATGAGGAGTTGAAGAGTTTATTCTTCTTCCTTAATGTTGGCGAAGCGACCCCAAATCTCGTCTTTGCGGTAGGCATCTCCAGCCCCCTTCGGCACAATAATCGAAGTGGCGTAGTCATCGAAGGAGTTTTGTGAGATAGTGGGCGGTACCACACTGGCAAGGGTTAGTGACTCAAGCTTCGTGCCGTTGACAAACACGCTGTCCTCTATTTCTGTAAGGCCAGCTGGCAGACTCAATTCGCGCAACGACAGACATTTCTCGAAGGCATACATTTCGATACGTGAGACATTATCTGGTATGATGACCGTCTGCAGATTTGTACAGTTAAAGAAGAGACTGTTGTCAATGTACTCCATCTGTGCGGGCAGGTGGCAATCGGTGAGTGACGTGCAGTCTTCCACGGCACCTTCGCCGAGGTGGGTCAGATGGTCAGGGAAAGTCACATTGTTGAGCTTGGTGCAGGCTGCCAAAGCATATTCTCCGATGCTCTGTAGTGTATTCGGCAGAACGATGGACTCCAAGCTATAGCAGTCGCCGAATGCCGCGTAGCCTATTTCAGTCACCCCCTCAGGAATCACGATGTCCGGACCCAACTTCCCGTCATATTGGAACGCGAAGTCTCCGATGCTGGTCAATGTAGAAGGGAAGGTGATATCTGTGAGGCTGCTACAGTTGGCAAAGGCTCCATATCCGATGGAGGTGATACCATCAGGAATATTGACGGTAGTCAGGTTCTCACAACCATAAAAAAGATATTGGCTGACGCTCTGCAGTGAAGAAGGCAGGATGATAGACTCTATGCTGATACAGTCACCGAATGCTACTCTGCCGATTTCAGTCACGCCCTCAGGAATCACGATGTCCGGACCCAACTTCCCGTCATATTGGAACGCGAAGTCTCCTATTTTAGTCAATGTGGAGGGGAAGTTGATATCGGTGAGGCTACTGCATCCGGCAAAGGCTCCTGCATCGATGATGGTAAGGCTCTCAGGAATATTGACGGTAGTCAGGTTCTCACAACCATAAAAAAGATATTGGCTGACGCTCTGCAGTGAAGAAGGCAGGATGATGGACTCTATGCTGATACAGTCACCGAATGCTACTCTGCCGATTTCAGTCACGCTCTCAGGAATCACGATGTCCGGACCCAACTTCCCGTCATATTGGAATGCGAAGTCTCCTATTTTAGTCAATGTGGAGGGGAAGTTGATATCGGTGAGGCTACTGCATCCGGCAAAGGCTCCTGCATCGATGATGGTAAGGCTCTCAGGCAATGATACGCTGGTAATGTCACTGCACGACAAGAATACCTCTTCTTCAAGTGCTGTTACAGGGAAGGATTTCCCGCTGTATTCAACGGTTCCGGGTATCGTCACTTTGCCTTTCGGCTTTTCGTAGCCCTGCCAATAGTCTATCTCGTCATCTTCATCCTTTGGCTCTGGATAGTCGGGATAGCAGGGTGGCACGACTGCTGCTGTCTGAGATGTCTCACCTATCACATAGTACAGCGCCTGCCCTTCGTGGGTGTAGGTGAAGACTTTCCCATACTCAATAGGTTCTTCTATAGGCACAGGTGTTGGTTCGTCATCATCCTTGCTACAGGAGGAGAACACCATTATTGTCATTGTGCAGCTAAGGACAGCTGCGAGCGTCGCAACTGCCTGCCTGCTGAATGTTCTGTTAGCTATTCTCTTCATTTTGTTTGATTATTATGTTTATACTCTGTTATTTCAAATACTCTTCGTAACTTTGCCACAAGAAACCCATAAAACATATGATCAGAGCAACCAATACCGGCCCTTTTCCAAATTATCCCAGTCTCTCATGGCTTTTTCATAACCTGGAGGTGTAACTCCAAGCGGAACCTTCTTCCCGCCTGCCACCTCGTCGAGGTCATCATCCGAGAGTTCAATAGCACCAGCCTCTGCGAGTTCGTTGCAGATGGCTTTCATCTCTTTCACTTTTTCTGCGAGCAGTTGTTTCTTCTGCTCAATCTGTTCGTTTGTCATTGTTGCCATAATCTTAAAGTCTTAAAAGGTTATCAATTTACATCCCACGAGAAAATGACAGGGGTGTCTGGGGTTATCCTGCGAACCACAAAGCTGTAATGACCAATGAATGTCATGTTGTTCAGCTTGTTGGCCGCTTGCTGACAAGCCTGCTTCACCTTGTTGTCACCACCATTGAAGGTAAAGGTGTTGTCAGTTACTCCCAATGCTTCTAAGAAGGCATTATTGATGGTGTTCATCTCTGACAAAGTTTCATTTCCACCGCTCATGGCTTCAAAGCCCATTTTGTACATAGGGTTTTCCGTAATGTCCCTCACCTCATCTTTACCACAAGAGGTCATCGTCACTGTCAATGTCATGGCACACATCAGTGCCAATACTCCCATAATTAATCTTTTTGATTTCATGATTTTATTGATTTAGTTGTTAATAGATTCTCATTCAATGGATACCACCCTTAGTTCCTCGCCGGCTTCGATAGCCGCCTTGATGTCCTTGCTACCACTCTGCACCTTGCAGAGGCTGATGTCATCGCCTTCCACCTCCTCAATCCTCAGTTTGCCAATCTGCGTCTGGGCTTCACGACCTGCCACGGTCTTCACCCTGAAGACTCCCATGTGAAGGCCTTTGTAGGCTCCTTCACTTCTACCCAGGTCGATATACACTTCCTTCTGCTTGTCTCTCTTGACATTGGCACCCTCTATGATGTTGGCTTTTAGAGGCAATTGCTTGTTGAGCCAAGAGGTGATGTGTGCAGACAGCGAGCTGATGGCATTCTTGATGGCTCCATCTTGGGTAGAATAGGTTGAGTTGGTAGAGCTTTTGCCTTTTAACGATACATCTGCCATCTTCTCAGTCTTCAGGTCTTTCACTCTAAGGAACACTTCAACTATTCCTGTATAGTAAGTAGTGGGAGTCACCTTGCTATTTTTAGTAAGCACTGTGGTGTTGGCACCCGACTTCGCTTTAATGTTGGTGATGATGGCATCTACCATGAGGTTACCTTCTTCATCGGCATCCTCACCCCTCACCATTTCTTCTAAAAAGTGATAGCGATGCGCCTGTGCAAGACCTTTAATAATAGCTACTCTCACATCATTCTCGTACTTGGTAGCTTCCACTGAAGTTTGGCCAGTAAGTACACCAGTGAGTATTTTGCCAACAGCTTCACCAGCCGACATCTTCTCCTCACTGTGGGTATATTCCACATGGCCCAAATAAATATTATAGGTGCGGTTCCTGTCTGCATCTTGTGCAGAAATGCTGATGGCACAGCAAAGAACAGCTGCAAGCGTCATCATAATCTTTTTCATACTTCTTGATTTTATTGTTGTTATTACTTACCAAATCTTCACTCGCTGCTCAGGAGCCAGGTAGAGTTTGTCCGTCGGCTTCACGTCGTAGAGGCGGTACCAGTCATCCTGCAGGCGCATCATGCCGTTGATGCGGACGTGGGCGGCGGAGTGTTCGTCGGTCAGATACTGCTGCTGCAGTGCTTCCAGCGACCTTTCCGTCTCAATCTGCCAGATGCGGGCGTAGGCAATGAAGAATTTGTGTATCTGGTCGTCCATCTCCCGGCTCTGGAAGCCCTGCTGCAGCAGGTGGCGCTTGTAGAGTTCCAGCGTCAGCACCATGCCGCCGAAGTCGGCCATGTTTTCCACCAGTGTTTTCTCGCCGTTGGCGGGCTGGCCGGGGAAGGCTTCCAACAGGTTGAAGAGCGTGACGAGTTGCTGCTGTTTAGCCTGGAAGGCGGCTTTGTCCTCGGCCTGCCACCAGTCTGTCTCATTCCCCTCGGCATCGGATTGGGAGCCCTTGCCATCGAATCCGTGACAGAACTCATGGGCGAAGGTGGTGGCGCAGGCATAGAGCGTGGCCTCGTTCTTCGTCGCGTCGAAACGCGGCTCCGTGAGCCATGCCGGCAGGATGAGCAGCGCGTTGGTGTTTCGGGTGTAGCATGCGTTGTCAGTGATGAAGTTGGCAAATGTCAGCAAGTAGTCCCAGCCTGCCTCGACAATCGATTTGCCTGCCAGCAGGAGGGCAATCTTGTTGGCGTACTGGCGTATCTGCGTGGCGGTCTCCAGCAGGAAGGTGCCGCCGGTCTGCGGGTGCATGGCTTCGTTCCATTCATCGGGATAGCCGATGAAAAAAAGCATCTGCTCGGCCTTCTTCCTGGCCTCGGCCTTGGTGGCGGCGCTCATCCAGTCGAGTCCGTCGAGGCGCTCGATGAACAGCCGGCGCATCTGCTCCATGATATCTCGGCACTCGTCGCGATAGATGTTCTCGCGTCCCACGGTCTCGGTCATCATCTGATACGTGTAGTACTTGAGTGGAGAGACGGCCTCTTCGCTCATGATGGCAGCACTGGTCTTGTACATCGAAGGCAGCATGAGGGCATCCAGATTCATAACCTTATAGATCATGTAGTCGCGCAGCGTCGTGACGGTCTCTGCATCGTGGGCTGCTGAGGCGAACAGGTTGAGCAGGTCGGCAAGCCCCGCGTTGTCAACCTCCACCTTGTCCTTCAGCTCGTGATAGTCCATACCCATCAGGCTGTATATCTGTTCCAGCAGCGGTTCGTTCTCAGCGGATGCGACTCTGGTAAGTGCCAGTTCGGGAGCCTTCAGCAGGGAGAAGTTACTCCGAAATGCCTGCTGTTCCATCGTCTCCACGCGAACGGCGTGGTCGGCAATCTGCTGGATGCGGTCCTCGGAATAGCCGACGGAGGACAACATTGCGCAGTATTTCGGCACATACTGTTCCACATACGCCGACTGCTTCGTCGTCATCACCTGCTGCATGGTCCTATCCATAGCCCCGGTGGTGAGCACACCTACCACCTTGCGCCCAGCGTCGGCGACGCTCTTCACGCTGAAGATGGGGTTGTAGCCCAGTTCGTGCAGACGGCCAAAGGCGGCGTACATCTGGTCGGCAGTCTCCACCTGCTCCAGCATCTGCAGGCGTTCCCTCAGCAGAACCACGCTATGGCTGTCGTCGGCGAGAGCCTGTTCCACCTGTTGGCGCACGGTGACCATCAGCGGGTCGGCAGACTCCGACACGGCTTTCTCAAATACCGCATTCATCTTGTTCTGTATTTGCATATACATAGACGGCGAGGGATTGTCGCTGTCTAACCATGCTCCCAGCACGTAGCGGTAGAAGTTGTCGCCAGGGCGCACTGTCAGATCCATATCCTGCTCGTAGTCAAACGGCTTGTCGTCGGTCACCACCACGGGCTCTACGGTGTTGTCGTGGTCGTCTGTGCAGGCGGTGAAGCCCAGCACCACGATGGCCATTGCCATCAGATAGAAATGCTTTCTCATTGTTTTTTCCGTTGATTTAATTGTTTGTAATTTACTTCGACACGGGGCGTATAGACTGACCGTCGGAGCGGTAGCCGAAACTGCCTATACGGTGGTTACCGGGGAGGAAGCTGAAGCTCCATGCATCGTCGGGGCTGTCGGTGAAGAGCGAGGCCGACCAGTAGAAGCCGTACTCGCCGGCGGCTACCAGTTCCTTGCCGTTGCTGCTGCCAGCGGCGGGCAGGAAGAGGCTGTTGCCGTTGGGGGCGGTGAGGCAGTAGCCGCCCACTCCGTTCAGCGTACCCCATTCGGCGACGGTACCCGCCAGTAGCTCCTCCCAGTCCTCGCGGGTCGGGATGCGAGTGCCGCTTGCAACGTCCACAGCGACGTCATCCGTGGTCTGTAGGATGGTCAAATTGTCCACCATGCCGTAAGCCTCCGAGGTGTTGTACTTCGTCAGCGTCAACAGGCTGTCGCCGTCCGCTGTGCAGTAGCGGTAGGTGCTCCAGTCGTAAACCTGCTTCATGACGGTCTCGCCCCAGGCAAAGTAGTCGCCATACTCTTCGGGAGCCGTAGCTCCGATGTTGCACTTGCCCCAGAGCGTCCCGCTCGGCAGACCGAGGTCGATCCACTCGACGGCTGTTTCAGAATTGGGTTCGGTGGTGGGGTTGTCGTGGTTGTTGGTGCAAGCAGTGAAGCCCAGCGCCACGATGGCCATTGCCATCAGAAAGAAAAACTTCTTCATTTTGTCTGATTTTTATGGTTATTACTATTCTAATTCTATATGGTTTCGTTGCGACGGTAGCGACGTACGTTCTATCTTGCGGCGCATCTTTTCGTTCTCGTCGATGAAGCGGCCCAGCGTTGCGTTCTTGTCGCCAATCTGCCAACGCTGGTAAATGATGACTGCCACTAACACCAGCACCACCACAATCATGGCGGCTGCGAGGGCTACGCTGAGGATGATGTTTACTTCCATACGCTTTGTATTTTTGTCGCAAAGGTACAGCAAGGCGAAGAAGCAATAGTCTCACAGTGGGAAAACGAAGTCCCATTTCGAGAAAAAGTGCTTTTAAGGCAGTCTCAAAACGTGAAAAAGGTGTCTGGAATAAGACAGCCAGACACCTTTTTATCGATGGAATGGGGATTTTTTATTTCTTTGCGACTCTTCTATAATCTGACGGCGACATGCCGTAAACCTCGCTGAAAATGCGGAAGAATGAACTGCGGGAGAAACCGGAGAGTTCGGCAATAAGGGCAACGGAGTCGTTGGTGGTGGCCAACAGGTGGATAGCATGGCGCAAACGGTACTCGTTGAGGAAACCGTTGACACTCTTGCCATCGGCACAGGCACTGATGGCGTCGGTGACATAGTGCTCGTTGGTGCCGAGAAGTTGAGCCAGACGGCTGCGGTCAAGCCCGGGGTCGGTGAAGACATCGGGCTGCTTCATCAGTTCGCAGAGCCGGCGGTAGAGCTGCTGCTCGGCGGTGAGGTCAGCCTCGGGTGCGGCCTCCAACTGCTCGATGGCTTGTTGCTGCTCTTGTTCACGCTGCTCTATCTCTGCCAACAGGCGGCGGTTCTTCTCCGTGATAATCTTGTTATACCGTGCGGCTCGCCAGAACATATAGGCCAGGAGCATACAGACAAGGAGGGCTGCGATGGCAAGGATGCGATAGATGATGACCGACTGGCGTCGACTGGCAATCTCTGCCTCCTTTTGTCGGATTTCCTGGTGCTGCTCCACGTCAATCTCCCGTTCCTGCAAGTGGATGGAGTCGGTCAGTTGGCGCATACGGTCGGCATAAGCAACAACCTCGTCTTTACGGCCAGCCTTTTGCAACGCCTTATACTGGTTCATCATGTAGTTCTTGATGTAAGCGGTGTTGATGGCGTTTCCCTTGGCCAAATAGAGGGAGTCGGCTTGACGGAACAGACGGATGGCCTCATCGTAGCGGTCAGTCATAGTTAGATAGCGGGCATCGCCACCGATGTCATATACCGACGGGTTTTCAGCCTGCCGGTGTTTCAGGTAGAGAGCCTCGGCCTTGTCGCGCTGCCCGTTGGCGGCATAGATCATGGCCTGGCCGATGGTAATGTTGTTGTGGCGCATGTGGTGAACGTGGTCGGGCACGTTTGGACAGCGGTCCAGACGGGCCAGGGCCGTGTCGCCTATAGCCACCAGGGCCAAAGCCTTTTCCGCCTTTCCCTGCTCAAGATAGAACTCTGTAGTCTCTATAATGCCGGTGAACAGGCCGTCTATCACCCAGTAATCATCGGAATGCTTCACGCCGTCCATCATCAGGTTGATGCTTTCCAGATAATAGCGTTCTGCCTCGTCGGGGTGCTCCAGATGGTACTCGCAATCGCCCTTGAAAGTCAGCGCACGGCTTCTCACCCGCAACGCCACCTCTTCGCTGATGCCTGATATACCGCCACCCTGCTTCCTCACATTGTCAACATCGGCAATAATCTCATCGCACATACTGATCACCTTTCCGTATTCGCCATTCCTCTCCACCAATCCGCAGAGCATGAGGAGAGCCGAATAATAGGTATCGCCTTCACGTTTCAGTTCAGGGTCGTTCAACATCTGCTCGCCGTAGAATACAGCCAACCGCGACTGTCCCATTGCCCCGTAGATGTTGGTCCTGAGAAGATTGGCCATTGCTGCTGAGAAGACACCCGCCTGCTCAGCACTGTCCACCCGCACCAATGCCTGTTGGGGGTTCTTGTACAACATGTCATGCAGTTCGTTCTTCAGCCGTGCCACCGCCTCGTTGCGGTCAGGCTTCGAGCAGGCGGTCATCAACGCCAGCCCAGAGACAATAGTTGTCAATATGATGATATATCTGCTCTTTCTCATAACTGTCATAGGTACGGCTTTTATTTGAAACAGCCAAACTTTTCAAAAAGGGAAATGCACTTGATGAACCTTACTCAAAAAGTTCACTGAATAAAGCCTTGAAAGTTCCTTCACGGTAGCCCAGCAGCTGCCTCTCCACCTTGCCTTCGGGGTTCACCAATACATAATAAGGGATACCGATAATCTGGAAATAAGAGTAGAGACCACCTGTACCCTTACCCTCATTCCAATTGCTCCAGGTGATGTCATGCTGCGCCGATGCCTTACGCCACCGACGTTCCGTATCAGTGCTCATGCTCACAATGGCCAGACGATCGGCATATTGTTCTGACATCTGCTTCATCTCAGGAAAGGCCTTGATGCAGGGACCGCACCCACTGCTCCAGAAGTCGAGCAGAATATACTTGCCTTTGTGCTCGCTCAAACGATGCACATTGCCTTCCAGGTCATACATATCAGCATCAGGACATTCGTCACCGTCATTCACTTTCTGAGGAGGATACAGGTTCGCGCGGATCTCCATACCTTTCACAGATTGCTTTATCTCCGCTGGCAAGGATTCATAGAGAGCGACAGCATCATCCTTAAAGGCATAGTCCTGATAGGCTCCAGCCATCTTTGCCATACTCCCCAGTTCTCTCAGCCAAGGCTGCGAAGGCTCCATCTTTTTCATCAGTTCCACCTTCTTGCGCTGGATGATGTCACTGATGGAATCAGACTTTTCTCCGATAGCCTTATAACGCTCGTATGCCTTGGCATAATGCTCTTTATCAGATTTGCGATCTATGCCACTCAGCTCCTTGATAACCAGTTTCCTCTCCGTCGAGACATCCTGGAAACCTTCATATTCCGCAGCAGCAGTCTGGAGAAGCCGGTTTCTTTCCTTCTGTTCCTGCACGTTGCTCTGCACATCCCATGTATAGATATGGGCATTATGTCCTTTCACCTCGATATGGGCGCCAGGAGCAATATAAACGTCACATGACATGGAAGGGAAAGCATCATCATTGCACATCAGGGTCACCAGATTCAATTCAGGTTCCTGCATCACCTGTTCGAAACGGAACTTACCATTATGCAACGTATCACTTGCAATGCGTGTGCCCACACTGCCATCCATCTGCATCAGACTGATTACCAGACCGTCTTTCATGCCTGTCAGCTCGCCTTCTATAACGTAAGGTGTTTCAGGTGTCACCACAGGCATGCCTGCATCATTCCAGGCAGTTATACCGTCTTTCAGTTCGGTAAGCTGAGTAAAGCCTGCCTTAAGCATCTGCTCAGCTGCCATGTGGCTACGTCTGCCACCACGGCAATAGAGAGCCACAGGCTGGTCTTTCTTCAGCTGAGCCTCAGCCTTCTCCACAAACCCGTCAGCTTTGAAATCAATAAGCACGGCACCATCCAGATGGCCTTCGGCATATTCTCCCGGAGTGCGTACATCAAGCAGCTGTACGCCTGCCTCGGTGATGTACTGGGCAAACTCTTCCACAGGAATAGTCCTGATATCTTCTGACGGTTGGCATGAGCCAAACAAAAACGCTAACAAAGCAGCTAAAACAGTGAACTTCATATTATTTATCAGTATTAATATATACAAAAAGAATCTCACGGATATCGTTTTCATAAGTGAGGTAACGGATCACCACGTTAAGTTTATGTACTTGCGGAGAGAGATAGGGCATCAACGGCAGGGAGGCATAACCTCTGGTGTCATAAATCCTGGCATCCTCTGCATCATTGTGATGGATACTGACAACAGCAGTTGCCACACCTGTGGCATCAGGCCCTTCTGATAACTCTTCCAGAAAGGCTATCTTATGAGCCTTTCCTCCAGCCTTGACATTAACCAGCATATTAACATGTTTATATCCCAGCCACGAGCTTTGCATGACGACAGGAGCGGTAGCTACACTATCAGCATATTGTTCAGCAGGTACTGGCAGAGGCGAGATAGCATTAAGAAAGGAATGAACCTTGACCTTGCCGTCAGTCTGTTCCTCATAATACCCCATGAGTCGCACCAGACTATCAGGGGCAACAGCATTCAGTCCTCTCGGCTCCACTACCTGACGGATAACTCCGTCATCGGTAATGATATATTGAAGCAAACTATCGGCATTGGCATAGGCAGAGAAAAACTCTTCCTTGACGGAAGGATAATGATAGCTGTCCTTTCCCCCGCAAGAAATCAGCAATATCACCATCAGCAACGGTAGCCAGTTTTTCATATTTACCTTATCTTGAGATAGTTTGTCAATGGATTGGCGTACATCAGCAACAACATGTGGCGCAGATAGTCTTCATCTTTATCATCTATTTCAATCTTGGCTATCTGCTGGAAAATATAGGCCTCAAAACTATCTTTTTCCTCTGGCGTGTATTTATCAGCGAACCGAGTCTCGCCAGTAAGCCAGTCATGAGCCACATAATTGTTAGGATAAAACCGATAGTTGGAATGGATACCACGGTCAATGATTGCTGAGATACAGGAGAAAAGTTCCTGTTTGGGAAGGCTCCTGTCAAGTTGTTTGAGCTGGTCGTTGATACATGGGGCAATCTGGAAATGCACCCTACCTTTGAAACCGAACATACCCGTCTCCATATTCTTCAGATCGTCTGCCGTAGTCTTTTTATAGTCGAGGATATCACGCTTCAGCTGATATTCCTGAGCCTTAAGGTAATCACAAGGGTCATACTCGTATGAAATGGACAGCGGCACGATATTCATCTCAATCAAACGGTCGAGGAAGTCACCTTCACCACCCATTGCCACCATTTTCAGCACACTGTCCTGAGTACGGTCATTGCTATCCTTGGCACGTCCTTCACGCTGTGCAATCCAAATAGACTGGTTCTTTTGATTGATAGTATAGTGCATATAGCGTGACATTCGGGCTGATGATTCCAGCATCTGGCGCATAGTGAGAGCACGCTGCACGATGAAAGACTTATTGATGCGGACAAGTTTTTTAATCCAAGGGTAGATAAGCAGATTATCTCCAATGGCAATCTCTACCGTATCCAGCCCGTTCTCCACCAGCAGGACAGAAAGGAAACCTGAGTCGAGGATAATGTCACGGTGATTGGATATATATGTATAAGCCCGGTCAGGATTAGGCAGAGCGTCAAGATTACTTGTCACGCCTTTGGTCGTAGAGTCAGCCAAGCCTCGCAGGAAACGGTAACAGAAAGTTTTCTGAAACTCCAGCTTGGTCTTGCAAGCCCGCATACGCTCAGCAATAACCTCAAATGGGAAAGGCAACACACCACTCACGATCTTCACGAACGCAGGGTCTGCGATCAGTTCCTCATAAATCTGAGGAAGCTCTTCATCCAGATAAGGCCGTATTTCGTCAAATTCAGTAGCCATAACACTTTTAGTTTTTTTAAGTTTGTAAGTCGTTACAAACTTTTAAACTTACTAACTTACAAACTTATGCTCAATGATATCAGTCAGTACATCTTTGATATCAAGCCCTGCAGCTCGCACCTGTTGTGGTATGAAACTAGTGGCAGTCATGCCAGGCGTGGTGTTCACCTCAAGCAAATTGATCTTCTCGCCTTTGGTAATAATATAGTCAACTCGGATAATGCCGTAAGCACCGATGATGTCATAAATGGCTAAGGTAACCTGCTGAACACGGTCTCTCAATGAGTCGGGAATACGCGCCGGCGTTATTTCATCTACCTGGCCGTTATATTTGGCATCATAATCGAAAAACTCATTGGTAGTAACCACCTCTGTAACAGGGAAAGCCACAGACTTATCCTTAGTCTTATAGCATCCGCAGGTAATTTCAGTACCGTCGAGGAATGATTCTATCAACACCTCCTGGGCTTCCTGGAAAGCCTTCTCAATGGCTGGCTGAATCTGCTCTTTGGTCTTTACCTTGGTAACGCCAAAGCTGGAACCGCCCAGACTTGGCTTGATGAAACATGGCAAGCCAATCTCTTCAACCACACGTTCATCATCTATATGCTGTCCCGCACGCAGAAGGATTGAGTCAGCAACAGGGATGCCGAAAGACTTGAGGTACTGGTTGCAAGCGAACTTATCATAGGTGAGAGAGGCTGCGAATACGCCACAGCAAGAATATGGGATGTGAAGCATATCAAAATAACCCTGCAACAGTCCGTCTTCTCCCGGAGTACCATGAATGGTTATATAGGCAAAATCAAACTTCACCTTTCTGTCCCCCTGCATAAAGCTAAAGTCATTACGGTCAATGTCAGTACGCTTGCCATCCTCCAACTGCACGTACCAGTCCAGTCCGTGCATCACCACAATATACAATTCATACTTCTCCTTGTCAATGAAGGAGTATAGCCCCTGCGCACTGCGCAACGAAACATGATACTCGGAGGTGTCTCCACCTGCCACTATCGCTACTATTCGTTTCATTCTAATTCTCTATTTTTAACATAACCCCTCCACTTTTCCAACAATGCGGCCATATCGGCTGGCAAGTCAGTAGAGAAAAACATCTCCTCGCCTGTAACGGGATGGGTAAATCCCAAAGTGCGGGCATGGAGAGCCTGTCGGGGACAAATTTCAAAACAATTGTTGACGAACTGCCTATATTTAGCAAATCGCGTGCCTCGCAAGATCTCATTGCCTCCGTAGCGTTCATCATTAAACAGCACATGGCCAATATGCTTCATGTGTACCCTAATCTGATGTGTACGGCCTGTCTCCAGGATGCACTCTACCAGAGTAACGTAGCCAAAACGTTCCAACACCCGATAATGAGTCACGGCATACTTGCCTTGATCATCAGGCAGTACTGCCATCAGCATACGGTCTCTGGGATTACGACCCACATTGCCCACAATGGTACCTTCATCCTGCTCCATATCCCCCCACACCAACGCATTATAATGACGTTTGGTGGTCTTGTGCAGGAATTGGTTTCCTAAATTGGTCTTCGCCTCTGGTGTCTTAGCCACTACCAGCAAGCCAGAGGTGTCTTTATCTATGCGGTGCACCAGTCCCACATGCACATCATTAGCATCATAGTCAGTATCTTTCAAATGCCAGGCAATGGCATTCACCAGCGTACCGCTCCAATTACCATGTCCAGGATGTACCACCAGTCCAGCAGGCTTGTTCACTACTATCACAGAATCATCCTCATAGACTACATCCAAAGGGATATCCTGTGGAATGATTTCATTTTCATAACGAGGACGATCCAGCATCAACGTTATCACATCCAGCGGTTTCACCTTATAGCTGCTCTTAACTGGCTTGCCATTTGCCAGTACATAGCCTAAAGCAGCTGCCTGTTGGATACGATTACGCGAAGCGTTTGTTATCTTGTCAAACAGATATTTATCAACGCGCCGTAGCTCTTGCCCTTTATCCACAACCACACGGAAATGCTCGTACAGCTGCGGTTCGGTGACTATCGGCTCGATGTCATCCAGTTCGTCATTTTCATAATCCAGATTCAGTTCCTCATCTATCATACGATTCAGCTTCTCAGAACCAAGAATCATCTCCTGAGGTCGCAGGCTTCTCTTGCTTCTGCGTCTCTTTCGTCTTCTCTGCCAATTCAACATTCAGGCTATCCGTTACTTCAGCACCTGTACCCACCATCAGGGAGAGCGTAGAGTTAACAGGAACCTTCTCTCCTATCATCAGGAGCTTGCCATTGTATTTTACACCATATACCCAATCTTTCTCACCATCGACTTCTTCAACACGGCTGATTTTAAAGCCTGCAGCCAGCAGACGGGCCTCTGCCTGACGCAGAGAACTGTTGTCTGCCACATCAGGCACACTAACCAATGGAACGCTAATGTTATTGATATTTAGATAAATGATGCGACCACGCTTAACACGCTGTCCTGCTTCCGGATTATAATCTAAGATACAGCCGGCAGGCAAGGTGCTCACATAATCAGAATCTGAGACGATACAACTCAACTCGAGTTTCTCAAATTCATGTTTGGCTTCCAGCACACTCTTGCCTTTGACATTGGGTACTTCCACCCATTCCCCATGATGGGTATAAATATCCAGTCCCTTGAGAACACCGAAGATGGCAAGCGCAATGACTACCACCATGGCGATGATATTCAGCCAAAAGAAGCGGTTCTCATGAAATGAAAAAAATTCCTTAATTGACATAATCAAACAATTTGGGAGCAAAGTTACAACTTTCCGACAAGGAAACGGCAGTTATTTTAAGGTATTTTTCATCAGAATCTTAAAAGATGGTAATTTCAGGTATGTTTTATAGCAGAAGAGGGTGTATGCAATCATGCATACACCCTCTTAGTATAAAGGTAAGTTTTTAATCACCAAAAGCAGCATCGTCAAGATGACGGCCAGACGGTTCATCCATGTCATAATCCAACACGGTGCGTCTGTTAGCCTGAATGCGTTCATACTCTTCCTTTGAACCGACAATGATCTTATCAAAGTCACGCTGACCTGTACCAGCAGGAATCAGGTGTCCGCAGATAACATTCTCTTTCATGCCCTCCAGATTATCAGTCTTACCATTGATGGCAGCCTCGTTGAGCACCTTAGTGGTTTCCTGGAATGATGCGGCAGACATAAAGCTCTTGGTCTGCAAAGCAGCACGGGTAATACCCTGCAGAATCTGTGTTGATGTAGCAGGCACAGCCTCGCGTACCTTAACCAGTTTCAAATCACGACGCTTCAGCATACTGTTTTCGTCACGCAGCTTACGAGCTGTAACAATCTGGCCAGCCTGTAAGGTCTGTGAGTCACCGGCATCTACTACCACCTTCTTACCCCAGATGCGGTCGTTCTCATCCTGGAAGTCCAGTTTGTCAACGATCTGCTGTTCGAGGAAGTGGGTATCACCTGGCTCGTCAATCATAACCTTACGCATCATCTGACGAACGATAATCTCAAAGTGCTTGTCATTGATCTTCACACCTTGCAGACGATACACATCCTGCACCTCATTCACGATGTATTCCTGTACTGCCGTCGGACCCTTAATAGCCAAGATATCCGTTGGAGTCACATCACCATCAGATAAAGGAGTACCAGCACGTACATAGTCGTTCTCCTGTACCAGAATCACTCTTGACAATGGAACCAGGTAACTCTTCACATCACCAGCTTTTGAGGTCACTGTAATCTCGCGGTTACCACGTTTTACCTTACCCATCTTAATCTCACCATCGATTTCAGATACGATAGCAGGATTTGACGGGCTACGAGCCTCAAACAATTCAGTTACTCGAGGCAGACCACCCGTGATATCACCAGCCTTGCTTACGGCACGAGGAATCTTCACCAATACATCACCGGCTTTCACACTATCGCCATCGGCAACCACCACGTGGCCACCCACAGGCAAGTTATAGGTACGAATCAATTCCCCATTCTCATCATAGATACCTACTACAGGCACCTTAGTCCTATCTCTTGACTCGATGATAATAGACTCGCTCAAGCCTGTAGATTCATCGGTTTCTACCGTATAGGTAACGGTATCAATCATATCCTCGAACTTCAGCTTACCAGCAGCCTCAGTGATGATGACAGCGTTAAATGGATCCCAACGGGCAATCAGCGTACCTTTCTCCACAACATCACCATCATTAGCAAAGAGTGAAGAACCATAAGGAACATTGTGTGTAGAAAGTGCGATACCTGTATTAACATCCACGAAACGCACTTCAGCCAGACGGCTCACTACAATTTTAATAGCCTCACCCGTATCACTGACAGTGTCAACAGTACGCAGCTCCTCAAACTCAAGCTTAGCGTTGTTCTTTGCCACGATGCTGGCGTTAGCTGCAATATTAGCAGCTGTACCACCGGCGTGGAATGTACGCAGAGTCAACTGAGTACCTGGTTCACCGATGGCCTGAGCAGCGATAACACCTACAGCCTCACCCTTATGAACCATACGGCTTGTTGCCAAATTACGGCCATAGCACTTTGCACATACGCCATGCTTAGATTCACAAGTCAGCACAGAACGGATTTCTACGCTCTCAATTGGTGAATCCTCAATCTCCTGTGCTTTTTCTTCAGTAATCTCCTCGCCGGCTGCCACAATCAAATTGCCTGTGGTAGGGTTAATCACATCATGAACAGACACACGGCCCAGGATTCTTTCATATAATGTTGCGACAACCTCGTCGTTGTTCTTGATTGCTGTGCAAACCAAACCACGGAGAGTTCCGCAATCCTCCTCGTTAATAATGACATCATGAGACACATCCACCAGACGACGGGTCAAGTAACCAGCATCGGCAGTCTTCAACGCAGTATCTGCCAAACCCTTACGAGCACCGTGAGTAGAGATGAAGTACTCCAACACCGACAAACCTTCCTTGAAGTTTGACAGAATTGGGTTCTCGATAATCTGACCACCTTCAGCACCGGCTTTCTGAGGCTTAGCCATCAGACCACGCATACCAGAGAGCTGACGGATCTGTTCCTTAGAACCACGGGCACCAGAATCAAGCATCATATATACAGAATTGAAACCATCCTTGTCATTTGACAAAGTCTTCATCAAGATATTCGACAACTCTGAGTTCACATGTGTCCAGATATCGATTACCTGGTTGTAACGCTCGTTGTTGGTGATGAAACCCATGTTATAGTTATTGATGACCTGTTCAACCTCTTCATATCCCTTGTTGACAAGTTTCTCCTTCTCTTCAGGAATAATGATATCACCCAGATTGAATGAAAGACCACCCTTGAATGCCATGTAGTAACCCATGTTCTTGATACCATCCAGGAATTCACAAGCCTTGGTTACACCACAAACCTCAATCACATGGCTGATGATGTCACGCAGAGACTTCTTTGAGATGACGGTATTCAGATAACCAGCCTCATCAGGCACAATCTGATTAACCATCACACGACCTACAGAAGTTTCCCTCATCATCTTCTTGACAATCTTGCCTTCTTCATCGACATCATTCACCATGACATTGATGATGGCATGAATATCACACTTATGCTCGTTATAAGCGATGATAGCCTCTTCTGGTCCATAGAAAGTCAGACCTTCACCCTTAGCACCCTTGCGTAACTTAGTAATATAGTACAGACCAAGCACCATATCCTGTGAAGGTACGGTAATAGGCGCTCCATTAGCAGGGTTCAGGATGTTATGCGGTTCCAGCATCAGCAACTGTGCTTCCAAGATAGCCTCATTGCTCAAAGGCAAGTGAACTGCCATCTGGTCACCATCGAAATCGGCATTGAACGCAGTACATGCCAATGGATGCAACTGGATAGCCTTGCCTTCAATCATCTTAGGCTGGAAAGCCTGGATACCCAGACGGTGCAGAGTCGGCGCACGGTTCAGCAATACAGGATGACCTTTCATCACGTGTTCCAGGATATCCCAAATCACCGGTTCCTTACGATCCACAATCTTCTTAGCACTCTTTACTGTCTTCACGATGCCTCTTTCAATAAGCTTACGGATAACGAAAGGCTTATACAATTCGGCCGCCATCAGCTTTGGCAGTCCACACTCACCCATCTTTAGTTCTGGGCCAACCACAATTACGGAACGGGCTGAATAGTCAACGCGCTTACCCAGCAGGTTCTGGCGGAAGCGTCCGACCTTACCCTTCAAACTGTCTGAAAGTGACTTCAACGGGCGGTTTGACTCTGACTTTACAGCACTTGCTTTACGAGAGTTGTCGAACAAAGAGTCTACAGCTTCTTGCAACATACGTTTCTCATTACGCAAGATTACGTCAGGAGCCTTAATCTCAATCAGCCTCTTCAGACGGTTGTTACGGATAATCACACGACGATATAAATCGTTCAGGTCTGAAGTAGCGAAACGACCGCCATCCAATGGAACCAATGGACGTAACTCAGGTGGAATCACAGGAATAATCTTCATGATCATCCATTCAGGTCTATTGATATTCTTTGAAGCGCGGAATGACTCTACAACCTGCAAACGCTTCAGAGCCTCAGACTTACGCTGTTGTGAAGAATCGCTTTCTGCACGATGACGCAATTCGTATGACAGAGAGTCAAGATCCAGACGGGCAAGCATATCATAAACAGCTTCAGCTCCCATCTTGGCTATGAACTTATTAGGATCAGCATCATCCAGATACTGATTGTCTTTTGGCAATTTATCCAGCAAGTCAACGTATTCGTTCTCTTCCAACAAGTCATACTGTTCAACTTCATCTTTCAGCACACCAGGCTGAATCACTACGTAGCGTTCGTAATAAATGATAGAGTCAAGCTTCTTCGTCGGCATGCCCAACAGATAGCCAATCTTGTTAGGGAGTGAACGGAAATACCAGATGTGCGCCACAGGCACCACCAGTGCGATATGTCCGCAACGCTCGCGGCGCACCTTCTTCTCTGTTACCTCAACACCGCAACGATCACACACAATACCTTTATAACGGATGCGTTTGTATTTTCCGCAATAGCATTCATAGTCCTTGGTAGGACCAAAGATTCGCTCGCAGAACAGACCATCACGCTCTGGCTTGTATGTACGGTAATTGATGGTCTCAGGCTTCAATACCTCACCGTATGAATTCTCTAAGATTTCCTCTGGAGACGCTAATCCAATCGTAATCTTTGAGAAGTTATTTTTTACTTTATTGTCTTTTCTAAAAGCCATACTTATATATGAATATTGATCGTTGACTACTATAATTACTCAAGATGGAGACTCAGACCCAAGCCCTTCAGCTCATGCATCAGCACATTGAACGACTCTGGGATACCAGGAGTTGGCATCGGCTCGCCCTTCACAATAGCTTCATAAGCCTTTGAGCGACCTACCACATCATCTGACTTAATAGTCAGAATCTCCTGCAGGATATGAGCGGCTCCGAATGCTTCGAGTGCCCATACCTCCATTTCACCGAAACGCTGGCCACCAAACTGAGCCTTACCTCCCAGAGGCTGCTGGGTAATAAGTGAGTACGGGCCAATAGAACGGGCATGCATCTTATCGTCAACCATGTGGCCTAACTTCAGCATGTAAGTAACACCTACCGTAGCTTTCTGTTCAAACGGCTCGCCTGTTTCACCATCATAAAGAGTGGTAGAACCGTAACGTGGCAAGCCAGCCTTGTCAGTCCACTCATTCAAGTCATCAATTGACGCACCATCAAAGATAGGAGTTGCGAACTTAACCCCCAGTTTCCTTCCGGCACGTCCTAAGACTGCCTCCAGAATCTGACCGATGTTCATTCGGGAAGGCACACCCAACGGGTTCAGACAGATATCCACGGGAGTACCATCTTCCAGGAAAGGCATATCCTCTTGGCGAACCACACGTGAAACAATACCCTTGTTACCGTGGCGACCTGACATCTTGTCACCCACACCGATTTTACGTTTCTTAGCGATATAGACCTTAGCCAGCTTGATGATACCAGAAGGCAGTTCGTCTCCAATAGTAATATTGAATTTCTCACGACGCAGTACTGCATCCTGCTCCTTATATTTCTTGATATAGTTCATGATCAAGGCACGGATCAGATCGTTGACATGCTCATCCTTGGTCCATCCGCTCAGCTGTACGGCATTGAAATCCAAATCTGCAAATACAGATGGGCTGAATTGCGTACCCTTAGCAATCACCTCTGCATCCATATAGTCCTTTACACCTTCTGAAGTGTAGTCGGCGGTCAATACCAGCAACTTGTCAACAAGGATCTTACGCAGTTCAGCGACCTTTGTCTCAAACTTCTTGTCAATCCGTTCTAATTCAATCTTGTCAGACTGCTTAGTAGAACGATCCTTAATAGCTCGTGAATAGAGATGGGTCTTAATAACTACACCCTTAAGAGAAGGATTAGCCTTCAGTGAAGCATCTTTCACATCACCCGCCTTATCACCGAAGATAGCACGCAGTAGTTTTTCTTCTGGAGAAGGATCAGACTCACCCTTAGGAGTAATTTTACCGATCAGTATATCACCCGGCTCAACATGAGCACCAACTCTGATGATACCTCTTTCATCCAAATCCTTTGTTGCCTCTTCACTCACGTTAGGGATATCGGAAGTCAACTCTTCCATGCCTCGTTTGGTTTCACGAACCTCCAGTGAATATTCATCCACATGCACGGAAGTCATGATATCCCAGCGAACGATACGTTCATTCAACACGATAGCATCCTCATAGTTGTAGCCCTTCCAAGGGATGTATGCCACCAACAGGTTCTTACCCAATGCCAGTTCACCATCGGCTGTAGAATAACCTTCAGTCAGGATCTGCCCTTTAGTAACTCGGTCTCCCTTCTCGCAAACAGGGCGGAGGTCGATGGTCATACCCTGATTAGTACGGTGCCACTTAGGAATCTCATATTCCACGACAGCAGGATCAAAGCTAACGAACTCTTCATCTTCAGTGCGGTCATAACGGATACGGATGGTCGTTGAGTCAACATATTCCACAACGCCATCACCTTCAGCGGCAATCTGTGTACGAGAATCACGCGCAAGCTGGCGCTCAATGCCAGTACCAACAATAGGAGATTCGGTGCGTAGCAAAGGCACAGCCTGACGCATCATGTTTGATCCCATTAAAGCACGGTTAGCATCATCGTGCTCCAAGAAAGGAATCAGAGCAGCTGCAATAGATGCAATCTGCTGAGGAGACACATCCATATAGTCCACCTGATCAGGTGAAACTACGGGGAAGTCGGCATCCTGACGTGCGTGAATACGGTCACCCGTAAAGTTACCGCCATCATCTACAGGAGCATTACCCTGAGCAATAATCTTCTCCTCTTCTTCCTCTGCGGTCAAATAAAGCAGATGCTCAGGAGCCAGATCTACCTTGCCATTCTCCACCTTACGGTAAGGAGTCTCAATAAATCCGAGGTCATTGATCTTAGCGAACACACAGAGTGATGAAATCAAACCGATGTTAGGACCTTCAGGAGTCTCGATAGGGCAAAGACGGCCATAATGAGTATAATGTACGTCTCGAACCTCGAAACCGGCACGGTCTCTTGACAGACCACCAGGGCCAAGGGCAGACATACGACGCTTATGAGTAATCTCAGCCAGCGGATTGGTCTGATCCATGAACTGAGAGAGGGCGTTGGTACCAAAGAATGAGTTAATAACAGAAGAAATAGTCTTTGCATTAATCAAATCAGTCGGTGTAAACACCTCATTGTCGCGAACGTTCATACGTTCACGGATGGTTCGTGCCATACGAGCCAGACCTATAGAGAATTGATTAGACAACTGTTCACCAACAGTACGCACACGGCGATTACTCAGGTGGTCGATATCATCTACATCAGCCTTAGAATTGATCAGTTCTACCAGATAATTGATAATCTCAATGATGTCTTCTTTTGTAAGCACCCTTACCTGAGGATCTGTTGACAGGTTCAACTTCTTATTAATGCGGTAACGGCCTACATCACCCAGGTCATATCTCTTCTCAGAGAAGAACAGGCTGTTGATAACCTCACGTGCGGTAGCGTCATCAGCAGGGTCTGCATTACGTAACTGGCGATAGATATAGAGCACAGCTTCCTTCTCTGAATTACTCGGATCCTTCTGCAGTGTATTATATATGATTGAGAAATCAGATTGATTGGCGTCTTCCTTGTGCAAGAGGATATTCTGAACACCAGAGTCAAGGATGATGTCAATGTGTTTCTGTTCAAGTACGGTCTCGCGGTCAATCACGACTTCATTACGCTCGATAGAAACCACCTCACCGGTATCCTCATCCACGAAATCCTCGATCCAAGACTTCAGCAGCTTGGCAGCCAGCTTACGCCCTACGATTTTCTCCAGATTCTTCTTGTTTACTTTTACCTCCTCTGCCAGGTTAAAGATCTCAAGGATGTCTTTATCACTCTCGAAACCGATAGCACGGAGTAATGTGGTTACAGGCAATTTCTTCTTACGGTCGATGTACGCATACATCACATTGTTGATATCTGTTGCGAACTCTATCCAAGAGCCCTTGAAAGGAATGATACGGGCAGAATAAAGCTTGGTACCGTTCGCGTGAACACTCTGTCCGAAGAAAACGCCGGGTGAACGGTGAAGCTGTGAGACCACAACACGTTCTGCACCGTTGATGACAAAAGTAGCCTGCGGTGTCATATATGGTATTGTACCCAAATACACATCCTGCACCACGGTATCAAAATCCTCGTGGTCAGGATCAGTACAATACAGTTTGAGTTTCGCCTTGAGAGGCACACTGTAAGTCAGACCGCGCTCCAAGCACTCTTGAATAGAATAGCGAGGCGGGTCAATATAGTAGTCCAGAAACTCAAGGACGAAATTATTTCTTGTATCAGCTATAGGGAAGTTCTCAGCAAAAACTTTATACAAGCCCTCGTTCTTACGCTTTTCAGTAGGGGTATCAAGTTGTAGAAAGTCTTTGAATGACTTCAATTGAACTTCCAAGAAATCAGGATATTCAAGTGGATTCTTGGCAGTAGCGAAATTAACTCTTTGGTTTACTGTTGAAGACATCTGAAAAAAGGATTAGTAGAACTTAAAAAAATAAAGACACAAAAAGGTTAAGAACCCTTTTTAGCTGGAAAGGGTTCCTAACCGCGACCTGATTAACAGGTTTGTTTTGTTACTTAAGTTCAACTTCAGCACCTGCGCCTTCGAGAGCAGCCTTCAGTGCCTCAGCCTCGTCCTTAGATACGCCTTCCTTTACAGTGCTAGGAGCAGCGTCAACCAGGTCCTTAGCTTCCTTCAAGCCCAGACCGCAAGCTTCCTTAACAGCCTTTACAACCTGAAGCTTAGCAGCACCTGCGCTCTTAAGTACAACATCAAATGAGGTCTTCTCCTCAGCAGCTGCAGCGGCACCGCCAGCAGCAGGAGCAGCAACTGCAACAGCTGCAGCAGCAGGTTCAATACCATATTCTTCTTTCAGAATAGTTGCAAGTTCATTAACTTCCTTAACTGTCAAGTTAACCAATTGTTCAGCGATAGCTTTTAAATCTGCCATTTTAGTATAATTTTAATTGTTTATTACTTAGTTATTATTTTGATGGAAATCAAACAATCCACCGGTTGTCTTTAAACTTCAGTGCGCTCACCCAGCGTCTTTAAAACGCCATGTATAGTGTTCGCACCACTCTGGAGAGCAGAGATAACATTCTTCGCAGGAGACTGCAGCAGAGCCACGATATCTGCAATAACCTCTTCCTTGCTCTTTATGCTTACCAAAGCGTCCAGCTGGTCAGCGCCAACATAGAAACCTTCCTCAGCATAAGCACCCTTCAATGCAGGGATACCATTCTTAGCCTTATCTTTCAGCAATTTAGCAGGAGCGTTAGCCACATTTGTGAAGATAACGCCTGTAGTGCCCTTCAGACAGCCATAAAGAGGAGAATAGTCACCCTCGATGCTTTCAAAAGCCTTGTGCAGCAGTGAGTTTTTCACAACCACCAGCTTTACGCCAGCCTTAAAACATTCGCGACGGAAATCACTGGTATCACCAGCATTCATAGCGGTGGTATCAACCAGATAGAAGTGACCATATTCCTTTACGGTAGCAGCAAGCTGCTCAATAATCTTAGTTTTATTTTCTTTTCTCATAGCAATCTCCGTTTATTGAGCGTCTTCTACAGTCTTAGTATCTACCTTTACACCCTTACTCATGGTGCTTGAAAGATAAATGCTCTTAATATATGTACCCTTAGCAGTTGTAGGTTTCAGCTTGATAAGTGTACGCACAAATTCCTGAGCATTCTGCGAAATCATCTCAGGGGTAAAGCTAACCTTACCGATTGATGAGTGAACGATACCTGTCTTATCAACCTTAAAGTCAATCTTACCCATCTTAACTTCCTTAACAGCCTTAGCGACATCCATTGTCACAGTGCCACTCTTGGGATTAGGCATCAGTCCACGAGGACCAAGTACACGACCGAGAGGGCCTATCTTACCCATGCAGGATGGCATTGTGATGATAACATCAACGTCAGTCCATCCGCCCTTGATCTTTTCGATATATTCGTCAAGACCTACATAGTCAGCTCCTGCTTCCTTAGCGGCAGCTTCAGCATCTGGTGTACAGAGTACCAACACACGTGTAACCTTACCAGTACCGTTAGGCAGTGTCACCACGCCACGGACCATCTGGTTAGACTTTCTTGGGTCAACACCCAGACGAACGTCTATATCTACTGATGCGTCAAACTTAGTAAAGGTCAGTTCCTTTACCAAAGCAGATGCCTCAGCAAGAGAGTATGCTTTCCCTGCTTCAATTTTACCAGCAGCCAACTTTTGATTTTTTGTCAGTTTACTCATTCTAATTGAAGTTTATAAGTTTATTTAACCGGGAACTCCCCTGTAACAGTGATACCCATACTTCTAGCTGTTCCAGCAACCATCTTCATAGCAGATTCAACAGTAAAGCAATTCAAGTCAACCAACTTATCCTCAGCGATAGTGCGTACCTGATCCCAAGTTACACTAGCTACCTTGTTACGGTTTGGCTGTCCAGAACCACTCTTGAGCTTAGTTGCCTCAAGCAACTGAATAGCTACAGGAGGAGTCTTTACTACAAAGTCATAAGACTTATCGGTGTAGTAAGTGATAATAACAGGAAGTATCTTACCTGCCTTATCTTGGGTCCTGGCGTTGAATGCTTTGCAAAAATCCATGATGTTGATTCCCTTAGAACCCAGTGCAGGTCCTACTGGAGGTGATGGATTTGCTGCGCCACCCTTAATCTGTAATTTGATTAGTCCAGCAACTTCTTTAGCCATTTCTAAAAATAATTAATTGATTAAAATAAAGAACGACACAAAACCTCTTGAAAGGAATCGCATCACTCCTTGACTACTTGCATAAAGTCGAGCTCCAGAGGGGTTGACCTGCCGAAAATCTTAACCATGACCGTCAGCTTCCTTGTCTCAGCGTTAATTTGCTCCACAGTACCTGAAAAGCCGCTGAATGGACCGTAGTTTACCTTTACAGTATCGCCTATAATGTAAGGTATAGTAATCTCCTCGTCCCCCTCTTGCATCTCATCAACCTTTCCGAGAATACGTTTCACTTCGGATTCACGTAGAGGAGTAGGATGATCCATACCGCCCAAGAAGCCCAAAACATTAGGAGTATTTCTCAAATGATGAGGAACCTCACCTACCAAAGCTGCTTCCACCAGAACGTAACCAGGAAGATAACTTCTCTCCTTCATTACTTTCTTGCCATTTTTCAAATAGGCAACCTTCTCGGTGGGAATCAACACCTGAGATACATAGTCAGTGCTAAGGTTTCCGTTTCTCAAATCAGCTTCGAGATATTCCTTCACCTTAGCTTCCTTACCACTTACGGCACGCAAAACGTACCATTTCTTAGCAATCTCAGCCATTCTTCTCAAACAGTTTTACTTGGGATAAACAAACTCCATGATGTTCTGGAAACAGAAGTCCATTACGAACACCACCAGTGCAATAATCAGGGAAGCATATAATACAGCTACTGCACTGTTAGTCAATTCTGTATATGTCGGCCATGTCACTTTATGGACAAGCTCGTCATAAGTTTCTTTCAAATATGTAACTACTTTGTTCATATCGTCAGTTTTAGCACGGGAAGAGAGGCTCGAACTCCCGACCTTCGGTTTTGGAGACCGACATTCTACCAACTGAACTATTCCCGTGTATCACCAGCCCTCGACTTAGCCGAAGGGCTGGATTTGCTCAATTCAGATTAATCATCCAAAATCTCAGTAATCTGACCAGAACCTACTGTACGACCACCCTCGCGGATAGCGAAGCGCAGACCTACGTTCAGTGCAACTGGATAAATCAGGTCAACGATAATCTCAACATTATCACCTGGCATTACCATTTCAGTTCCCTCTGGCAGGGTGATTTCACCTGTACAGTCCATAGTACGCAAATAGAACTGTGGACGATAGTGGTTGTGGAACGGAGTGTGACGACCACCTTCTTCCTTCTTCAGGACATAGATAGTAGCCTTGAACTTAGAATGAGGTTTAATCTGACCCGGATGGCAGAGTACCATACCACGTTTGATCTCATTCTTGTCAACACCACGCAGCAAGAGGCCTACGTTATCACCTGCCTCACCGGTATCCAACAGCTTGCGGAACATCTCAACGCCAGTAACAACTGACTTCTTGTCCTCACCCAGACCCAGAATCTCAACTTCATCACCGACCTTAATGATACCAGCCTCGATACGACCAGTAGCAACTGTACCACGACCAGTGATTGAGAAGATATCCTCAACAGGCATCAAGAATGGCTTATCAATATCACGTGGAGGCAGAGGAATCCAATTGTCAACAGCATCCATCAGTTCCATAACCTTGTCTTCCCACTTCTCAACACCGTTCAGCGCACCCAGTGCAGAACCGAAGATGAAAGGAGTGTTTTCGCCATCGAAATCATAAGCTGACAGCAGGTCGCGCATTTCCATCTCAACAAGCTCAAGCATTTCCTGATCCTCAACCTGATCGCACTTGTTTACGAATACAACCAGACGAGGAACGTTTACCTGACGAGCCAGCAGGATGTGCTCGCGAGTCTGAGGCATAGGACCATCAGTAGCAGCAACTACAATGATAGCACCATCCATCTGCGCAGCACCAGTTACCATGTTCTTCACATAGTCGGCGTGTCCCGGACAGTCAACGTGAGCGTAGTGACGGTTAGCAGTCTCATACTCAACGTGAGCGGTGTTAATGGTAATACCGCGTTCCTTCTCTTCAGGAGCGTTGTCAATCTGATCGAAAGACTTGATCTTACCCTCGTTACCAGCTACTCGCTTTGACAGTACCAAAGTGATAGCAGCGGTCAGAGTGGTCTTACCGTGGTCAACGTGACCAATTGTACCAATGTTAACATGCGGTTTGGTACGTTCGAATTTCTCTTTTGCCATAGCTTTTACTTTATTTATTTTGATTAATAATCTGTTTTCCTTATTCTTAAATAATGCGAGCTGTTACCGGGACTTGAACCCGGGACCTCTTCCTTACCAAGGAAGTGCTCTACCACTGAGCTATAACAGCAACACATCAGTCAAAAAGAAGCCTTTACAAACTCCGTGGGCAAAGATGGATTCGAACCACCGAAGGCGTACGCCAGCAGATTTACAGTCTGCCCCATTTGGCCACTCTGGTATTTGCCCTTATTGATACATTATTTCATCAAAGAACTCTTATTACTTTTGTCGGATTGGCTTGCGCCCATCCTTGCGCCTGCAGCAGAGGAATTGTCGGATTAGATATCCGAAAACCCTGCCAAGGGCAGGCTTTCAAGTCTTTTTCTTTATCTGTCAGCTGAAAAGCAAGCTTTTAGCAGTCACCTAAAGAAAAATCTTTGAGCCTCTTGTCGGATTCGAACCAACGACCCCGAGATTACAAATCACGTGCTCTGGCCAACTGAGCTAAAGAGGCATTCACTCTGTTTTGCAGCCGCTTTGACACGGATACCGAGCGAAACGGCTGCAAAGTTAGTGAATTATTTTATTCCCGCAAAATTTTTGGGAAAATTTAATTACTTATTACGTAGTTTTTCTTTGTATTTCACCAATTGCTTCTCCAAAGCCTCAGCACATTGATCGATTGCTTCCTCAAATGTGTCACAAACTTTGTTCGCATACAGCTCGCCACTTGGCACGGTAATTTTCAGCCCGGCTTCCTTATTAGCTGCTGTTTCTGGCTTTACTACCTTCAGCGACACCTCTACTTTCTTAATATCTTCGTAAAACTTCTCGAGCTTGCTAACCTTCTTGTTGATAAAGTTCTGCAACTGCTCTGACGCATCAAAGTGAATTGATTGAATTCTTACTTCCATAATTACCTCCTTTTCTTTACGCTCTTGGATGAGCTTGGTTATACGCTTTTTTAAGTTCTTCAAAAGTGGTATGGGTATATACCTCAGTGGTTGCCAGACTCTCATGTCCCAGGATTTCCTTAATGGCTCCCAGCTCTGCCTGATGGTTGAGCATGGTCGTCGCAAAGGTATGCCTCAGCACATGGGGACTCCGTTTCTTCACCGTCGTCACTTTTGAGAGATTTTGCCTCACTATCTGCTGGACTTTTCCACGTTCTATGCGCCCACCGCTCTCATTCGTGATGAAAGCGTCTGATAAGGTTTCAATAGCCTGCGCTCTCACGCTGAGATAGTTTTGCATGGCATCTGCCAGTTCTGTACCAAAGGGAATCAGCCGCTGTTTGTTTCGTTTTCCTGTAACCTTGATCACTTTCGCGCCAAAGTCAACGTCAGCATCGTTCAGCCCAACAAGTTCAGCCAATCGCATTCCTGTTTCGTAAAACAATTGTATGATCAGCTTATCCCTGCACCCCTTGAAACCTTCCCCGAAGTCTTCATCATCAAGCAACCGATCCATCTCTTTCTCTTTCACAAACACGGGCAACGGTTTTTTCTTTTTAGGACCACTAATCTTTGTCATAGGGTCAGCCGTTATCTCCCCCTGCTTGAGCAGGTACTTGTAAAAAGATCGCAAGGCACTTAATTTACGGTTGATGGAACTGGCATTATATCCTTTATCCATCATCTGCACAATCCATTCACGCACGGTGTTAGGATTGACCTCCTTCAGCTCCAGTTCACACTCCTTGGCAAACTCCTCAAATTGAAGCAAATCCACAGAGTAAGACGTTGTCGTCTCTTTCGAGTAATTGCGCTCATATTTGAGGTATTCCAGAAATGCGTCTATCTCTTTCATCGTCACAATCAGTTTCTGTGCAACGAATTTAAGAAAAAGAATTCAATAATTCAAAGAAAAACGTCAAATAATTAATCTTCTTCCTGATGAAGCTTCTGAACATAGATAGCATGCTCCATCTGAAGTCTCTTCAAAACAGACGGTTTGTCGAACTGCTGACGTCTCCTCAGTTCCTTAACAACACCTGTCTTTTCGAATTTTCTCTTAAACTTCTTCAAGGCTCTTTCAATGTTCTCGCCTTCTTTTACGGGTACTACAATCATTTTTTTAGAATTTTGTTAGTTAATAAAAAAAATTTCAGCCTGCAAAGTTAGTCATTGTTTCATTAACCGCAAAACGTTTGGGGCAAATTTTATCTCATTCGCCCGTTTTAATTCCTCACGAGAGAAAAAAAAATCCTCGTGTGATAGAAAAAAGGCTTCTCGTTATATATAAAATAAGGTGCATGATGCTTGAAGTCTTAGTGAATAAGCAGAGCAATTTTGTTATCTCACGATAATTTGCTACCTTTACGCACCAAAAAAGAAACAGCTATGACAATCAAAGAAAGAATAGAGGCTTTAAGAAAGATACTCAAGCAGCAAGGCATCAAGGCTTTCATTGTGCCAAGTACAGATCCGCACATGAGCGAGTATGTGGCTTCTCATTGGGAGTCAAGACAATGGATTTCAGGTTTTTCAGGTTCTGCAGGTACAGTGGTAGTCACAGAAAAGGAAGCAGGCTTGTGGACAGACTCCCGCTACTTCCTGCAAGCGGAAGAACAACTGCAAGGCACTGGCATTGACTTATATAAAGAAAAACTGTCAGACACACCCAGCATAATCGATTTTCTGAAAGCAAGGCTCTCAAAAGGTGACATTGTAGGCATTGATGGGCGAGTTTTCTCTTTAGCCACTGCCAAGACTATGGATGAAGAGCTTGGAGAGAAAGGCATCGAGTTGAGGTGCATTACCGACCCATTTGATACTATTTGGGTGAATCGCCCCCCTATTCCCCAGGATCCAGTATTCATCCTTCCCCTCAAATATGCCGGTGAAAGTTGTCAGGAAAAAGTGGAACGTATTCGTCAGCAAATGAAAAAGGATGACATAGACACAACCATGATAACCGCCCTTGACGAAATAGCTTGGGTATTGAACCTCCGAGGTAGTGACGTGCATTGCAATCCAGTGTTTGTCAGTTATCTGCTTATTGATTATGATATAAAACTCTACATAGATGAATGCAAACTGACGCCAGAGGTAAGGAATTACTTGGAAGATTGTGGAGTGAAGATTTACCCCTATAATGATTTCTATAGTGATTTGGAGTTAAACACCTATAACAATAAAGTACTGGCTGACCCTGTTTACCTGAATTATGCCATTTACAAAGGTTTTTCGCCACATAGTGAAATGATAGAGCGTAAAACGTACGCGGCACTTATGAAGGCCAGACGCAATCAAACAGAGATAGAGAACCTGCGCAAGGTAATGGTGAAGGACGGTGTCGCAATGGTAAAGTTCCTCAAATGGCTAGATATAGATGCCGACATTAATCATGAAACGGAAATGAGTGTTGATCGCCAGTTACATGCCTTACGTGCTGCACAAGCCGACTATATCGGTGAAAGTTTCGACACCATTGCCGGATACGGCGTACATGGAGCAATTGTGCATTACGAAGCGACTCCTGAGACAGACGCACCTTTACAACCAAAGGGATTCCTGCTATTAGATTCCGGTGCACAATACCTTGACGGCACTACTGACATTACAAGAACTATTCCTCTTGGACCACTCTCGCAAGAAGAGAAAGAAGACTATACGCTGATTCTCAAAGGACATATAGACCTGGCTATGGCAGTATTCCCCCATCGCACAAGGGGTTCTCAGCTGGATATACTGGCAAGGCTTCCGATATGGAAACGCAAGATGAATTACCTGCATGGCACTGGTCATGGGGTGGGTGCTTTCCTGAATGTGCATGAAGGTCCACACAGCATCCGCATGGAGGAGAATCCTGTGATGATGGAAGCCGGCATGACTGTCACCAATGAGCCAGGTGTATATAAGGTTGGTTCTCACGGCATTCGTACCGAGAACATTATGCTGACGGTGCCAGCCGGTCAAGGTATGTTCGGAGACTATTTACAGTTTGAAACCGTGACACTCTGCCCGATTGACAAACGGCCTATCATCAAGGAAATGCTTTCAGGCGAAGAAATCAGCTGGCTGAACCAATATCACAAGCGGGTATATGAAAAACTTTCCCCATACCTGGACGCAAAAGAACAGGAATGGCTAAAGACAGCTACCTCTGCCTTATGACATGCACACGGATATATAAAACTTAAAAACGAAAATATGGCAATAATCAAATCAGTAAACGGACTTACTCCCAAATGGGGCAAGGATTGTTATTTCAGTGAAAACGCAGCCATCGTTGGCGAAGTGACCATGGGAGACGAATGTTCTATATGGTTTAACGCTGTGGTAAGAGGCGATGTGGCACCAGTCACTATGGGTAACCGTGTGAACGTTCAAGACGGAGCAGTGGTGCATGTTACCAACAAGATTGGGCCAACCTTTATAGAAGACGATGTGACCATTGGACATAATGCTACTGTTCACGCATGCACCCTCAGACGTGGTTGTCTGATTGGCATGGGTTCAACCGTACTTGACAATGCAGTTGTAGGCGAAGGAGCTGTCGTTGCAGCAGGAGCTTTAGTACTTGGCAACACCATCATTGGCGAGCACGAAATATGGGGAGGTGTTCCTGCCAAGTTTATCAAAAAGACCAAGCCAGACCAAGCGGAGTCTTATGCCAAGCATTACGTGGAGTATTCTAAGTGGTATCTGGAAGAAGAAAAGAAACAACAATAATCGAACAAAAAAAGAGGTTGAAAGCGAACTTTCAGCCTCTTTTTTCTTTAATCAGTCTATTATCTCAGCTTATCTTTCACATAGTTCAAGATGATGTCAGCCGCACCTGCCCTACCTTTTACGTAGCTTCCGGCTTTTTGACCGGAAGATTTCATAAAATCTTTGTCAGTCAGCATCCTGTCAAGCAAAGCATTTAGGTCATTACTTTCATTTATGGTAAATCCACCACCACATTCGATCAGCTCTTTAGCTTCCATAAACTTCTGGTAATTAGGACCGAAGATAACAGGTATTCCATAAACAGCCGCTTCCACGGTATTATGAATACCCACACCAAAACCGCCGCCGATATAAGCAATCTCACCATATTTATATATAGAGGATAACAAACCAAAGCAGTCGATTATCAAGCAATGAGCATCCAGAACGCTTTCCAACGTGGCTTGCGTATATCTAACCACTTTTCCTTTCAATTTACTGATTATCTGTTGCAGATGGTCTTCCCCAATCACATGCGGTGCGATGACAAGCTTTACCTCGGGGTGATGGTTGAAATAGTCAATGAACAGTTCTTCATCAGGTTGCCAAGAGCTACCTGCCACAAAGGTAATCTTATCCTGCTTGAAAGCCTCTACCAATGGCAGGTTCTTTGCCTGTTGGCGTATTTGAAGCACACGGTCAAAACGAGTATCTCCAGCTACTGTTACCGCATTTATTCCAATATTGTTCAGTAAATCTTTGGAAAGATTATTCTGCACAAACAGATGTTCAAAGTTACGCAGCACCTTACTATAATTCTTCCCATACCCTTTAAAGAAAACCTGATCCGGTCTGAATATAGAGGATACGCTATAAACAGGTATATGCCTGCGAGTCAGTTCATCCAGGTAGTTTTTCCAGAACTCATACTTGATGAAGAAAGCCATGACAGGATGAGCCAGGTCCAAAAACTTACGCACATTCTTAGGCTTGTCAAACGGCAGATAGCAGATGACATCAGCACCTTCATAGTTCTTTCGGACCTCATATCCAGAAGGAGAGAAAAAAGTCAGTAAGATGCTGTATGACGGGTGCTCCACACGCATACGCTCCATTAAGGGTCTCCCTTGCTCAAACTCACCTAACGAAGCGGCATGAAACCAGATATATTCCTTCTTAGGATCAATCTTGGTACGCAGGACATCAAAGGTATCACGTTGTCCCTTTAGCATAGTCTTCACCTTCTTGCTGAACAGGGAATCGACCTTTGCCGCAAAACTATATAGATTAATCGCGAGATTATACATCACTTCAAAACTTCAATGGCACGTTGCATGCGTTTCAGAGTCTCTTCCTTGCCAAGCACCCAAGAGATGTCAAACATGTGAGGGCCTTTACCCTCACCTACGAGCGTAAGGCGGAAAGCGTTCATAATGTCACCAGTCTTATAGCCCTTTCCTTCCATCCAGGTCATCACCACTTTCTCTTGGTTCTCGATACTGAAATCATCCAAACCTCTGAGCACCTCCATCAGTTCAGCCATCTGCTTGGGAGAATCTTCCTTCCAGCGTTTCTTGACGGTCTTCTCATCATATTCAGTAGGAGCGACAAAGAAATAGTGAGAGTTTTCCCAAAGCTCTTTCACGAAATTCACTCGGTTCTTCACCAAGCTCACGATAGTCACTACTTTATCAAATGATGCTTCAACGCCACGGCTCTGAAGTTCAGGCATAAACATCTTTGCCACTTCCTCATCACTCTTCATCAGCACATATTCATGGTTGAACCAGATCAGTTTCTTATAGTCGAACTTAGCGCCTGCCTTACTGCAACGGTTGATATCAAACAGCTTTATCATCTCCTCCATCGTCATGATTTCCTGATCATTCCCCGGATTCCAGCCCAAGAGTGCCAGGAAATTAATCACAGCTTCAGGTAGATAACCTTCCTCACGGTAGCCGTGTGAAACCTCACCAGTCTTAGGGTCATGCCATTCCAAAGGGAATACGGGGAATCCCAGACGGTCGCCATCCCGTTTGCTAAGTTTGCCATTGCCTTCTGGCTTGAGCAACAGAGGCAAATGAGCGAACTGAGGCATGGTGTCTTCCCACCCGAAAGCTCGGTATAGCAATACGTGCAGAGGGGCAGAAGGCAACCATTCCTCGCCACGAATCACATGACTGATCTCCATCAGATGGTCATCCACGATATTGGCCAGATGGTAGGTTGGCAATTGGTCTGCACTCTTATACAACACCTTGTCGTCAAGAATAGAAGAGTTTATCACCACTTCTCCACGAATCAAATCGTTTACATGAACCTGTTCGTTAGGTTCTATTTTGAAACGAACCACATATTGAGTTCCTTCAGCTATCAGTTTCTCCACATCTTCTTTCGTCATAGTCAAGGAGTTACGCATCTGCATACGGGTAGAGGCGTCATACTGGAAGTTGGCGATCTCCGCACGCTTGGCCTCCAGTTCCTGAGGAGTATCAAAAGCGATATAAGCCTTGCCTGCATCCAGCAGCACTTTCACATACTTCTGATAGATCTCTCTACGCTCAGACTGACGGTATGGACCGTGTTCGCCACCGAAGCTCACGCCCTCATCGAAATCAATGCCCAGCCAACGGAATGACTCAAGGATATACTCCTCTGCCCCTGGCACGAAACGGTTAGAATCGGTATCTTCGATGCGGAACACCATATCGCCTCCATGCTGGCGAGCGAAGAGGTAGTTATATAAGGCGGTGCGGACTCCGCCGATATGCAAGGCTCCTGTGGGACTTGGAGCGAAACGAACCCTTACTTTTCTATCTGTCATAGCTGTTTTACACACAAAATTCAGTTTTAATGCGCAAAATTAATGCTTTTTCTCCATACTATCCGTTTATTTTTGTAACTTTCGCAAAAATATTGAGAATTATGACCCAAAATAACGGAAAAACGGACTCTTTATGGAAGGCTTTCCTGTACAGACTGATTATTTTCCTCTGTACGGTAGGCCTCATTGTCTATTTCATGCCACGCGACGTCAAGTTCAATTATCAGTTCGATCTCGACAAGCCTTGGAAATACGGACAGCTGATAGCCACATTCGACTTTCCTATCTACAAATCCGATGAGGTGGTGAAACGTGAGCAGGACAGTATCTTGAAGAGATTCCAACCCTATTACATCCTCGACAAGAGTGTCGGCAAGCAGGAACTGACACAATTACGTGCCGATTATCAAGAAACACTCAAGGAGTTGTTGCCTAACAACGACTATTACACCCACCTGCAACGAACTCTGACGGAGGTTTACAATGCAGGAATCATCAGCAATGAGAACCTGAGCAAACTGCAAGAAGACAGCATTGGGGGAATTATGGTTGTGGATGACAAAATCGCCAACCAGATCAGCATCGGAAAAATTTTCTCTATCAGAGACGCTTATGTTTACCTGCTCACCGCTGATACGGCACACTATGACTCGGATATTCTCAGACGATGCTCGCTCAACGAGTTCCTGACCCCTAACCTTACTTATGATGAGGAACGTACCTCTTCCGCACGCGAGGACCTGTTCAATTCCTATTCCTGGGCAACAGGCTTAGTGCAAAGCGGAGAGAAGATCGTGGAACGAGGTGAAATCATCGACAGCGAGAAATACAATATTCTGGAAAGTCTGCGTAAGGAAAGCATCAACCGCAGTGAGTCTCAGAAGGAGAAAATGCTGATGCTGGCAGGCCAGGTGATCTTCACTGGCATATTTATAGGACTTTTCATGCTTTATCTGGAAATTTACCGCAAGAAATACTTCAACGAACGGAACAGTCTGCTGATGATGTTCTCACAGATGGTGATATTCTGTGTGGCTACTGAGCTGCTGGTTTACAATAACCTGCTGTCAGTCTATATGTTGCCTTACGTCATGATGCCAGTCATCATCCGTACCTTCCTTGACTCACGTACCGCTTTCATGAGTTTTGCCGTCACCATCCTGATTTGTTCCATCACTTTGCGTTATCCGCATGAGTTCATCTTGGTGCAACTGGCTGCAGGACTGATAGCTATCTATAGTTTGAAAGAGCTTTCTCAACGCTCACAGATATTCCGGACGGTCTTTCTGGTCATCCTGACTTATCTGATAGTTTATTTCGCTTACGAACTGATTACGGAAAATGATTTCAGCAAGATGAACCGTAGTATGTATATCTACCTGGCAGTAAGCGGATTCCTGGTACTGTTCGCATATCCGTTGCTGTTCCTCTTCGAAAAGGCTTTCGGCTATACGTCAAACGTTACACTCATTGAGCTTTCCAACACCAATAATCCTTTGCTGCGTCAATTGTCGGAGTTAGCCCCAGGAACATTCCAGCACTCCATGCAGGTGTCTAATCTGGTATTCGAAGCCGCCAGCAGAATTGGCGCCAACGGACAGCTTGCAAGGACAGGAGCTTTGTACCACGATATCGGAAAGATGGAAAACCCTGGCTTCTTCACTGAGAATCAAGGCGGTGGACTGAATCCGCATAAGTCGCTGAGCTACGAGCAAAGTGCCCAGGTGGTCATCAATCATGTGACAGACGGACTCAAACTGGCTGA
Organism: Bacteroidaceae bacterium; assembly: GCA_017471185.1. Classification (GTDB taxonomy): domain Bacteria; phylum Bacteroidota; class Bacteroidia; order Bacteroidales; family Bacteroidaceae; genus Bacteroides. Next base: position 7,537 of record JAFUVZ010000033.1, on the reverse strand, counting down.
GAAGAACAACCTTCCTAAGGTCATCAAGGAGTTTATCACGACCCATCATGGCGCAGGCAAGACCAAATATTTCTATATCAGCTGGAAGAACGAGCACCCGGGTGAGGAGCCTGACGCCAGCTTATTCAGCTATCCCGGACCTAATCCGTTCACGCCGGAACAAGCCATTCTGATGATGGCTGATGCTGTGGAAGCTGCTTCAAGAAGCATGAAAGAATATACGGAGGAATCCATCGACCAGCTGGTTGATAAGATTCTGGATTCACAGGTGGCTGAGGGCTATTTCAACAATTGCCCTATCAATTTCCAGAATATCCAGACCATCAAGCAGGTATTCAAGGCCAAGCTGAAGTCGATGTACCACCCTCGCATCAGTTATCCGGAACTGAAGGACGGGCATAAGGAATAAGGCTTATAATACAGTTTATGCAGTGAGTTTCTGAGATATTTGGGAATAAAATATTCTCAAATTTTCCAAAACTACCTACACAACTACACTAATTTTCGATAAATAACACATTCTCAGCATGATAATACCATAATTTCAAACACCCAAACTACACTGAAACTACACTATAACTACACTGAAACTACACAAAACCGCACTGAAACTACACAGAATACGCTAAAACCACATTCGAACTACACCATAACAACACGTATTCTTGCTTCAATCTCTCGGGCATCATGCATCTATCAAGCCATCCGCCTATTTGTAGTAAGCCGCGAAATTCTCTCGAGAATTTGAGCGCTTACTAGTAGTAAAAGGTCTGCTATAAGGAAGCTGATGACAAAATTCTCTCGAGAATTTTCGTGGTTACTGATACCCTCTAACCCTGCAATCCATTGGGAAACATCGCCTTGATTGGAGATGAAAGGTTGTTTGCATACTGCATTATTGCGAGACACTATCAGGCTTGTCTCTGCCTTCATGTAGGTAGTGTGTAGGTAGAGTGTAGTTTAGTGTAGTTTCAGTGTAGTTTCAGTGTAGTTTCAGTGTAGTTTCAGTGTAGGTAGTTGCTTTTGCAAAATGTTATCTTACAATAGTTTATATCGTTTTGTGTAGTTATGTAGGTAGTTTTCGAAATTTTTGAAAAAAAAATATTCTCAAAACAGCACGACAGAACAGCTTTAAACCCTGCACTAACTAAACTGGGTCAACATCATAATAAACCTGAATCGACTTATAGCGAGGGTCTTGCGAAAGCTGGCGTTGTACTTGCAGCAAAAGTTTGCGAGCCTGTGCCATAGAAGCATTTGCCTCTATCTTAAGCATGATCATGCCGATGTAGAGCGAATGAACCCTTGCCACAGCGGGTTGCATAGGACCATTCACCCGTTCCGAACCAAAGACCTTCACCAAGAGGGAAGTCATGACCGATGTCATCGCATCTGTCAATTGTTTGTCGCGATGCTTGATATAGATATATACGAGGCGGCAATAAGGAGGGAAACGGCACAGCTGCCTTTCGGCAAGCTGTTCGCTGACCATCGTCTCGAAGTCATTTTTCCTCACATGATTGATAATGGGATAATCGACATGCCCCGTCTGAAGCACAACCAACCCACGCTCTCCCTTACGTCCTGCCCTGCCTGCCACCTGTGCCATCAGCTGGTAAGCACGTTCATACGCCCTGAAATCAGGATAGTTGAGCATAGTATCCGCATTGAGGATACCCACCAAATGAACGTGGTCAAAGTCCAAACCTTTTGATACCATCTGCGTACCTATCAGAATATCAGTCTTTCCCTTTTCAAAGTCCTTAATCATCCGCTCGTATGCAGTCTTGCTACGGGTAGTGTCAAGATCCATGCGCACCACACGGGCTTCAGGAAACATCGCCTTGATCTCATCCTCCACCTTTTCTGTGCCGAAACCTCTGTCACGCAGTTCCATGCTCCCACACTCAGGGCAAGCGTGAGGCACTGGCGTGGTATAGCCGCAATAGTGGCAAACCAGCTGGCTCGTGTGTTTATGATAGGTCAGACTCACGTCGCAATGCACGCATTTGGGCACCCATCCGCAATCATGGCACTCGATCATGGGAGCGAACCCCCTTCTGTTCTGGAACAGAATGACCTGTTCTTTACGGCCCAGAGCCTCCACCATCTTCTCCTTGAGAATAAGCGACAGATGTCCTGACATCATCTTCTTACGATGCAGTTCCTTGATATCAACAGGCAGTATCTCAGGAAGTTGTATCTCCTTATACCGTTCTTTCAACACCACCAGGCCGTACTTGCCTGCTTCTGTAGCGTTGTACCAGCTTTCAACCGAAGGGGTAGCTGTGCCCAACAAGGTTTTGGCTCCATACATTGCCGCCAGCATCAAAGCCGTATTCCTGGCATGATAGCGGGGCGCAGGGTCCTGCTGCTTGTAAGAGCTCTCATGTTCCTCATCCACGATTACCAGCCCTAACTGCTGATAAGGGAGGAATACTGAAGAACGGGCTCCTAATATAATAAGGTATGGTTCATCAGAAAGCTGTTTGTTCCATATCTCCACACGCTCTGGGTCGGAAAACTTGCTGTGATAGATGCCGATGTTTGAGCCAAACACCTTCTTCAGGCGGTCAGTGATCTGGGTAGTCAGGGCTATTTCCGGCAAAAGATAGAGCACCTGCTTGCCTTGCCGGATGGTTTCCTCTATCAAATGCGTATAGATTTCAGTCTTGCCCGATGAGGTTACGCCATAAAGCAGGCAAACGGAACGTTCCGCGAAGCATCGCTTGATTTCATCCAAAGCCCTCTGCTGATTGTGGTTCAACGGTTTCAGCCCCGTTTGCTCTTGGGTCTTGTCTTGCAGCCTGCTGACGACAAAGGGATAGGCCTCCAAAACGCCTTTCTCTACCAAGGCATTGAACACATTGGCAGATGTATTATGGAGTGCCAGCAAATCTTGCTTGCTTACCTCATGGGGATTCCCTTCCAGGAAATCAGACAGTTGCAGATAAGAGAGCAGCAATTCCTGCTGTTTTGCAGCCCTCTTGTCAAAGTTATCCAGCAGATGTTGCAGGTTGTCCTCCGAGCGGAAGGCCGGCGTCAACCTGACATGAGTCTCCACCTTGGGCTTGAACTCCAGTTTCAGGCCGGCAGGAACGGCTGCATGATAGACATCTCCCTCGGCACACATATAATAATCGGCAATCCATTCCCAAAGCTTCAGTTGCTGGGGTAACACCACAGGCTGCTCTTCCAACAAGGCGAACGCATATTTCACCTCATAACCTTCAGGTTTCTCATCGTGAATCCTATCGACAATGGCCGTATAATGCTTCTTATTGCCTAATGGCACCAGCACACGGCACCCTCTCTTCACTTTGTGTGCCATCACATCATCCACGGCATAAGTGAAGGTAGCCTTCAAGGGCAAGGGCAATATCACATCAATATAGGTCATGCGTCCAGATAAAAAATAGCGTTACTGACAGAAGCCGGTAACGCTATCATCGTTCGTTACTATAATGTTAGAACATATAAGCCAGAGAAATCTGCCAGGTGTTCAGTTTGTTCTTTACATTTGCATTGGTAAGTCCCTTAAGATCAAAGCTATTACCAAGTGCAAACTGATAGTTGACACCAATCTGAAGATGATTGATCAACTTCACACCAGCGCCTAAATTCAAGCCAACCTGAGCGTCCTTCTTCTTGATAGCGGCTATATCCACATCCTTCAGGTTGAAGTAGAAGTCAGGACCTGCAGCAATGAAGATAGCGGCCATATCACCCAAACCAATTGAATATTTCAGGTTAATAGGCAATTCAATACCCTGCTGCTTCAAATCGCCTGAACCACGCTGAGAATACATCACGGCGCCATCAACACCAATCCCGATAAGAGGAACTGTTGCCTCAATCATCGGGCCAATAAAGAAACCTGTAGAGTTTTCTTTCACATTACTGAGAGTCGTATTGGCAATCTCCCAATCCATCTTTGACAGGTTCAAACCGCCCTTCACACCAAACTTAACCTGCGCCTGAGCAGGCATAGCCATTGCCAAACAGCAAACAGCAACAAATAATGTGCTTAAAATTTTCTTCATAATTTTCGTTATTTAGTATGTGATGTGACAAAGATACATATATTTTTTATAAACATGATAGTTTTTTGCAGTAAAAGTTGTAATTTTGCGTTATAAAAGCGAGGAGAGATGCCGGAGTGGACGAACGGACCGCACTCGAAATGCGGCATACGGGTAACCGTATCCAGGGTTCGAATCCCTGTCTCTCCGCTTTTAAAACAATAAGGAAATGAAGAAAGTTATTATCTCTTTGGCCGCTTTAGCAATGGTGCTTTCATCATGTGGCACAATGGGTTTAGGAACAAGTATGGGTGCTATGATTGGTGGAACGCTGGGCTCTATCGCCGGCGATGCCGCGGGTGGCAGACATGGATCATCCATTGGGGGTATGCTAGGTTCTGTAACTGGTATGGTAGTTGGAGCAGCCATTGAGGAACAACAGATGAGAGAAAGGATGGAGAGGACCACAAGAAACAACACTCAGGTGGTTCAAATGGTTGAAAACACTGCTATGGCTAATATAGAACTCACAAACTTCATCTATACTGACAGCAACAACAACGACACCATCGAAGGCGGTGAGAATTGCCAGATTACTTTTGATGTAGTAAATAATGGCAACAAAGCCGTCACTAACATCACTCCTATATTGGAACTGATCTCTGAGAACAAAGGCATCAAGATTGGCAACCCAACAAAAATCAACAAACTGTCAGCCAACAGCATGGTCACCTATTCCGTGCCTATTACCGGCACCTCACGACTGAAAGACGGTGAAGCAGATTTCCGTGCATACGTGATTGACAGCAACGGTAATGCAAGTGATTCAAGAGAGTTTACCCTTTCTACGCAGAAATAACTGGATGGAATTGACGGTATTCTGCCATAGAATATAACAGCCAGGGCCAACTGACGCCACTGGATTCAGATAGGTATAGGTAATCCAAATGGCAAATGCAGTGTTCTTCTGACCTAACGCCTGGCCCGCATTGATGGTGCTATTATAGAAGCCTCCCACGAACTTACCCAAAGCGAACTGTATCACACAGAGCACTGCTGAAGTGAGAGCTATCATCAGTAGGAGCCAGACTGACACATCGGCATGCACGATATTCTTGACGGTTGTACCCGTCACGATGGAGAGCGAAATACCCCACATATAGAATCCAAGGTCTTTGATGCTTACAACCTTGTCATGCAAAGGCTTTACATAATGCCTTACAAACCAACCTAAGAAAAGGGGAAGCACAAGCACCAAGCACACCTTATTTAATATAATAAGAAAAGCATCCCAAAAGGTGAGATGCGCCTCTTTCTCAATCAGAGGGAAGAAGGTGGGAATCAGCAAGGCTGTAACGAAACTGCTGATGAAAGTATAAGTAGTCATAGATCCGAGGTTTCCTCCAAGCTTCACTGTAATGACAGCAGCTGCAGCTGCTGTTGGGCAAATGATACAGGTGAGCACTCCTTCCCAAACAATCTTACTTTCTGGAGTCTGTACTGTAAGAAGAATAATGCCTACTACAATGAGAACTAACAGCACTTGCAGCAATACTACCCACAAATGCCACATTTCCGTCTTCATCTGTTTGAAATCCACCTTGCAGAATGTCACAAACAAAATAAAGAACATGAACAAGGGCAATATGGTATCGAAGATAGGGTCAAAGAACAATGCTGCCTCATGCAATGCCGGTGTATAGGCAAATATGAAGTAAGCCAACGCCCCTATGCCCATAGACACAGGCAGTGTCCAGTCCTTTGCGAATTGAATCATATTCATGCTGCAAAATTAACACAAATTCTACAAATGACAAAAGGGGTGTGGCCTCAAGCCACACCCCTCAACGCATTTTATATTGATCTTATGAATGACGGTGATCAATCTTTAGTTGAATGCTGGATAACCAGGATTCTGTGTCAAGTTAGGATTGGTCTGCCATGCTGTCAATGGGATTGGGAACAGCTTCAGATATTCATCTGACTTACGGCTCCAAGCACCTGCGTTGATAGTGTAGGTCTTTGGAATACCCCACTCGTCAACTTCTGCACTTACGTTAGCACGCAGCATGCTCCACATATCCTTGTCATAGCATCCGAAGCGGATGTCATCCTCACGGGAAACACCTTCCCAAGCCAGCTCCAGACGGCGCTCCAACTGAACGTCAGCCAGAGTGACTGTAGCGTAGTTGTGAGAAGCGTCACCCCATGCACGTGAACGTACGGCGTTTACCAGACGGGTAGCCTCGGCAACGTCACCGCCTGAACGGAGCAGAGCCTCCGCACGTACCAGGTAGAAGTCTGCCAGACGGAAGATAGCGAAGTCGTTGTTCATAGCGCTTGACAATGAAGCGTCATACTCCCACTTGCCTACGCGGCCACCATCCTGCTGCTGAACGTCAGCCCAGATAGTACCGTCACGCTGAGCACCGTAGAGAGGGAACACCTCAGCATAGTGGTTCATCGGGAGAGAGTGACCTGTCATCAGGACCTCAGTAGTACCCTTCTTGTACTGCTGGCCCAGACGGAATGAAGCGATACGAGGATCGTTTGCAGGGTCATCATAGTAAGTATATGAAGGATCGCTTGCCTTAGAAGGGTCAGCCATGAACAGCTTCACGTAGTCAGGCTGTGCGCAGAAACCGTTCCATGCACCGAAGTTAGCGCCGATAGCCTGGTTCTCAACATAACCCAGTGTACGGAAGTGCAGTGAGTTGGTGTTGCTGGTGTCGCTTGAAGAATACTGTGCGCAGAGGATAGACTCCTTGTTGCCTGAGTTGTTCCAAGAGAAGTTGTCACCCCAGTTGCTAAGCAGTTCCAGACCCGGGTCATTGATGACGGCCTGTGCCTCAGTGGCAGCCTGTGCGTACTTGTCGCCCATGCCCCATGACTCAGAGTTCAGGTACAGCTTGGCAAGCAGCGCGTGAGCGGAAGCCTTTGTGAACTTGCCGTAGTTGCCGTTAGCCTCTGGCAATGCGGATACCAGTGAGGAAACCTCCTGAACCAGCCAGTTGTATGCCTCTGCACGGGTTGAGTTTGCAGGCAGCTCCTTGTCATTATAGTCAACCACCATTGGGATGTTGCCCCAACCGTTGATCAGGAAGTAGTACCAGTAAGCACGGATACCACGGATCTCAGCTGCCATCTGGTCCTTGTTAGCCATGTCTGAACCCAGCACGGTGTTCAGGTTAGCGTTGCAGGTACCGATAGACTCCATAGCCGCGTTCCATGCGCCACGGTTACAAGAGGTCATGCTGGTGTAGGTGTGCATGAACATCTGCATGTACTGGCCACCGTCCCACCAGTCACCACCCTTACGGGTAGGATAGATCTGGACTGAACCGGCTGATTCGCTCATGGTCAGCGCGTCTGAAGGGAACAGTCTCTTCAGGGTGTTGTAGCAGGTACCTACCAGAGCGTTGATCTCAGTAGCGGTGCTACCGAATGTTTCTGCTGGCAGCTGGTCGTAGATACGCTCGTCCAGGTTCGTGCAAGAAGGCACTGTAACCACCAGG
>JAFUVZ010000070.1 GCA_017471185.1 Bacteroidaceae bacterium | reverse complement strand
ATAGCGGAGTTTTTTTTAACTCAACCCATATTAAAAGTAAGGTGAAATGGTGTCAACCGGAATCATGAATAGCGTATGGACAGGATGTAGCTGACTTCGGGTCTAATTGTTCCTCAGCATCTGACAGTCAGTCGCTCAGCTTCTGTCTGAAAGGACAATGGCCTGGTCCCGAGAATCCCCACGTTACGGACTGTGAGTCCCCGCATGATGGACTGAGAGTCCCCTTGTGATGGACTGAGAGTCCCCTGCTGTCGGAAAGGCGGGGACTCGACCAGTGCTAAGTATCAGTTAGTTACAGGAGGACTTTGAAGGGTGCGAGTTCTCGTGGGATGAAAGCCTTTATTTTGAAACCGTGACGGCCTTGCAGATACTGCAAAAGCAGACTTGAAATCCCGTTCAGAAAGAAGCGTATTCTTAAAGAAAACAAGCCTTTTTTTGAAGATTTTGATAAAGAAACTCCGCTATTCCGCTAATAATTCCGCTATGATAACTATTGTAATATATGCATTATCTCAGTTTAGCGGAATAGCGGAGTTTCTTACTTCCTGACTTCGTCGATTTTTGTCAATTAAAACTTTAATGCCAGGAACAGGGACAAGGGCGTGAAAAGGCTGGAGAAATCATGCTTAATGAAATTTCCTAGGTTTCAGATTGACAAAGCAGCATAACGCTTCTTATTAATCCAATAATGTCTTGAAAGAACTATCGCCCTTTCACCCACAAAGATAAATGTATTTCTGAGAATATCAAAATGTGGTGTTAGTTTTTTTACTCAGTCCTTTTCTGGTTGGATATACCCGATAGGCTTTCTCTCTTGTTTCTGAGGTTTGGCTTGTAGCTCTGCCAGAGCAAAGGTACAGATACTCATCATGATGAATGTAAAGAAGATAATCTTTTTCATATCAGTCGTTTATTCGTTATTCTTATAAACCAGGCGGTCTTCCGTCATACGCTCCATGTATTGCTGGATGATGCCTTTCAGCTCTCGCTCCATTTCGCTTTCCAAAGAGCCAATCTGCCCTTTCAGGTTCTGCTTCATGAACCAGTCAGTCTTGAAGTTGTAGATGGCTTTCACCTCGCCTTCCTCAGTAAACTGCATCACATAGTCGCCCTTCACATACTGATAAATGCCGTTGGTATGGTTCACTGCCCAAGTCTCCTCGTCAGGCGTGTTCAGTAAATCAATGCCAAACGCCACATACGGATTGTCGTAACCCAAGTAGCTCAATATGGTAGGCATAATGTCAATCTGCTGGGCGATAGCATGACGACGTTCAGGCTTGATGTCGCCAGTAGGGTCGAAGATGATGATAGGAGCTCCAAACACACCCAGGTCTGTCTGATATTCAGGACGAGAACTGAGGTTGGTGTGATCAGCGGTTAGTACGAAGATAGTATTCTCATACCAAGGTTGCTGGCTCGCTGTATCGAAGAACAGTTTCAAAGCATTATCCACATAGCGGATGCACTTATGCAACACATTGTCATCGCCTGGTTCATCAACATACACCTCTTTATATCGCTCAGGCACAGCGAACGGGTGGTGCGAGCTTGCTGTAAAGACAGAAGTGATGAAAGGCTCCTTCATCTCGCTCATCTTCAAGGCATAGAACTGCAGGAACTCTTCGTCCCAGATAGCCCACATGCCGTCGAAGTCCTTATCACCGTTGAAACGCTTGTCCTCATTGTATTCCGTACGTCCGAAATAGTCGTCATAGCCCGTTGTCTTGGCAAAAGCCTCAAAGCCCATCGAACCGTTCTCAGCCCCGTGGAAGAAAGCCGAATAATAGCCTTTTTTGCCCAATTCACCGGCTAAACCGCTCACTTCATTCAAAGAGGCGGGCGTGAGGAAGAAAGGTTCGATGAAACGGGGAATACTTGATAAAATGGATGGCATTCCGTCAATACTCTTGCGACCGTTGGCAAATGTATAGTCGAAGGTTACCGAACACTGGAGCAAAGAATCCATGAAAGGCGCATAGCTCATGTATTGAGGATCGTTCCAAATGTCGTTATAGCCCCCGATGAATTCCCGACTGAAGCTCTCCAGAATCAACACCACCACATTCTTCTGCTTGAACGCCACTGAGTCATTCGGCATTACGACAGGAGAATAAATATCATCAATTTCCTCACGGCTGAAATACTGAGGGTCCTTAAAGACATTCTTGCCGATGGTGCGGATCATAGAGAAAGGTGTATTCAGCACTAAAGCCGCTTCCGTAGGACGGTTCACGTATTGGTTGGCGTTACTGATAGTGATAGGTCGCACAGCTGTGGTGGCTCCCCCACGCATACCGAAAATTGCCAGAGGAATGAATATCAGGAAACAAAGGGAGTGAATCACATAATAGCTGATGTAATCCCTTCGCTCTCTGAGCAGAATCTTGCCCTTTGGCTTGACATATAGGAAAAACAAACCGGCAATCAGCATGATGCCAAGCAGAACCAGAAACCAATGGTTGGCAATCTCCACGCCAAAGACATCACCTAAGTTGTTCTCATGACTGAATTCCTGGAAAACGGAAGCCGTAGTTCTGCGGCCTGTATATTGAAAATAAACGGCATCAGCAAGGTTTACGATAATAGCGATGGAATTGACCATCACAAACATCCATTTCGCAAGAGTCTGCCAACCATCCTTCTCTTTCAGGTGACAAGGAATAAGCATGAGCAAGGCATATAAGATATTGGTGTAGATGATGGCTGAGGTGTCGAACATCCAGCTGCCTTTCAAGACCGATGAGCCAGAGAGGGCGTCAAAGCCTTCGGCAAAAGTGCTCCAGTTCTCTGCCAAGAAAGCCAGCCGGCATATTGCGTAGATGATATATGCCAGCATGAGGTTGCACACAAAAGCAACCAGCGTTGACACGAATGTTTTCTTTATGCTCATAATTTCCTGTTTTTGTATTCCTCAATCCGTTTGGCAAACTTAGCGTCTTTCTTGTTGCCAGGCACTGGGGTAAATTCAATCTTTTCAGGGATATCTTTACCATAGTCTATGATGCCCTTGTCCTTATTGATCACCAGTGAGTCGTAAAGCTCATGAGTGACAGCATCGTATGCCGTGATTGTCAGCGACTGTGCATTGGCTTTGATTTGCTGGTAGTATCTGCTGCCAGAGCCAAACTTGTCAAATGATTCGCTGAACTCAATGCGATAGTTCTTGGGCGAGAGATGGCTCACCGTATAGACGGGCGTGATAGGTGTCTGCAATTGCTGATCGTGGTTCGTCATGCGTGCGTAAGCATGCTCATGTCCTTGTAACACCAAGTCAACCCCATACTCACGGATCAGGTCATCAAACATCCAACGCTGAATCAGGTTGTTGTTCTTGCTACGAATGGAGTAAAGCGGGTGATGTAGCACCACAATCTTCCAGGTAGCCGTGCTTGCCTTCAGCTGTTCCTCCAGCCAATGACGTTGGGTATAAAGGTAGAAGAATTCCCGGTTGCTGTCTAAAAGGAAGAACTGCACATCTTTATATTTCAGGGTGAACACCTGGTTCTCCCCAATCATAGAATCGAGGAAATAAGAATGAATCAGTGAGAATCGGCGCTCCAGCTTGTAAATCAAACCTTTCAGGTAATCATGATTGCCTGTGATAGTCATTACGGGGAGAGTCTGACCTATGGAGTCTAAACCCTCGAAGGTCTCTTGCCAGTAAGTGTCTGTAGGCCTTTCCGTCAGGTCGCCTCCGCAAATCAGGAACTGGGCATCGGGGTGATGCTTGAAAGCAGACTTGAGCAGTTGGTTGGCGATACCAGCGATGGTATCCTGCACATCACCCACATAGAGGAAGGAAGTTTCTTGGTGCTCGGAAAGCGAGAAATGATGCCATTCGGAATAATGGTCATCCGTGCATACCCTATAGCTATAAGCACATCCTGATTCCAGGTTCCTGAGTCGTGCTACATAGAAAGCCGTTTTGCCAGCTCTCGATGTAAACACCTCACCCTTAGCGTCAATACGAATGGTATCAGTGAGGTCGGCTAATTCCAGGAAAGCAGGTTTCACCTCCTCGCCACAACTCCAGCTCACATTGCGGTTATTGCCGTTTTCATCGCCAAAAGTCAGCAATATCCGTTGAGGCTGATCAGTCGTGGAGTAGGGAGCCTCCTCTGGATTCCCAAACCATACCTCCCAACGCACATAGCTAAGAATACCCAATGCTACGAGTGCCACCAATCCTATCAGTCCAAATAACTTCTTCATTCCAAAAACATTAATATAACCCTACAACTCCTTTTTTCGGATAATCGTCAGTCCGTCCCTTAACGGCAGAATCACCTTCTCCACTCTCTCGTCAGAAGCCACAAAGTCATTGAAGTGGAGGATACCCTGCGTTTGCAAATCGCTCTGCCTAACGTGCTCATCCGTCACATGACCACCCCATAAGGTATTGTCTGCCAAGATATAGCCACCAGGGTTGAGGTGAGTGAGTGCCATTTCGTAAAACTCCAGGTACTTGCGTTTGTCACCATCAATAAAAGCCATATCGAAAGTAGTTCCTAATGACGGTATTACCTGCATAGCGTCACCGATGATGAACTCAATCTTATCAGCGTAAGGCGAATTCTCAAACCAAGGTCGGGTGAACTCCTCCTGCTCATCGTTAATCTCGATGGTATAGATCTTACCGTCCTCTGGCAATCCTTCTGCCATACATAGAGCCGAATAGCCGCTATATGTGCCAATCTCTAAAATACGTTTCGGACGAATCATGTGTGTCAACATCTTGAGTATCCGTCCCTGCAGATGCCCTGAAACCATGTGAGGATAAAGCAGTTGCAGATGGGTAGCACGATAGAGTGAATTCAAGTAATCACCCTCTGCATCAATATGCTGCAAGATGTACTCTTCTATCTCAGGTTGACCGTTGACCGTTGGCCGTTGACCGTTTTCCATTATTCAATGTTCAATGTTCAATGTTCAATAACGCTTCTAATGCCAGCCGGTAAGAATCCAGTCCGAATCCCAAGATAACCCCCTTGCAAGCGCATGAGATCATTGATTTATGTCTGAACTCTTCTCGGGCATGCACATTGCTAATATGCACCTCTACCACAGGAGTCTTGATAGCACGGATGGCATCCTGCAAAGCGATAGAGGTATGGGTGTAAGCCCCTGCGTTGAGGATGATGCCGTCGTAGTCGAAGCCCACCTCATGCAGTTTGTCAATCAGGTTTCCTTCGCAGTTAGACTGGAAATAAGCGATCTCCACCTCAGGATAGCGTTTCTTCAACTGGTCAAGATAATCCTCAAACGACTGACTGCCATAGATGCCAGGCTCCCTTTTTCCCAACAAATTAATGTTAGGACCGTTGATAATTTGTATCTTCATTGCGAAAAAATTTATATCTTTGTCATCTGCTTGCAAAGATAGTGTAAAATTATGAATTAGAATGAAGAAGACAGCAAAAATACCAGCTAATATAAAAGGCAGGATACCTATTATTAAGGAATATACGCAATATCTCCGTTTAGAGAAAAACCTTTCTCCCAACACCTATGACGCCTATCTCACCGATCTGGAGAAGCTGCTACACTATATTGATAGCGAGAATATTGACATCTTTGATGTGACATTGGAGAATTTGCAGAACTTTATGGCGGGTCTTCACGACATAGGCATTCACCCTCGTTCGCAAGCCCGCATACTGAGTGGCGTGAAATCTTTCTTCAAGTTCTTGGTGATAGCCGACTATCGCAAGGATGACCCCGCTGAGTTGCTCGAAGGGCCCAAGATTGGCTTCAAGTTGCCTGAAGTGCTTACGGTGGAGGAAATAGACAACATCATAGCCGCTGTAGATATGAGCAAGAAAGAAGGGCAAAGAAACCGTGCTATCTTGGAAACACTTTATAGTTGTGGCTTGCGTGTGAGTGAACTTTGTAACCTCAAGTTGTCTGACCTCTATCTTGACGAAGGCTTCATCAAGGTAGAAGGAAAGGGCAGTAAACAACGTCTGGTGCCTATCAGCCAACGGGCAATCAGTGAGATAGAATGTTGGGAGGAAGAACGTATTAATGGCAAGATCAAGCCAGGTTTCGAGGATTATGTCTTCCTGGCTCGATGGGGAAAGAATATCTCACGCATCATGGTGTTTCATCTGATTAAGGAACTGGCGGAGAAAGTTGGTATCAAGAAAGTTATCAGCCCGCATACCTTCCGTCATTCCTTTGCCACCCATCTGCTGGAAGGAGGGGCGAACCTCAGGGCGATTCAAGCGATGATGGGGCATGAATCCATCGCTACCACAGAAATTTACACCCATATAGACAGGTCGATGCTAAGGGCGGAGATTATTGGTCATCACCCTCGCAATATCCGCTATCATGAGAAAAATAAAGTTAATCAGCTATAAAAAAACTGTTGAGGTGTAGAATTTACAATTAAGATGCTTATATTTGTAGAAATAACCATTAACAAAACGCAAATTGTTATGAGAAGATTTAGTTTTTTATTTTTAGTTTCATTGTTGGCTGTCCTTACCTCATGTGGCAGCAAGATGGGAGAGTTGTCTCCAGAATATTTTACAGTAACGCCACAAGTGCTTGAGGCTGTAGGTGGTAAAGTACCTGCTACAATTAACGGAAAGTTCCCGGAAAAATATTTCAACAAGAAAGCAATCGTTGAAGTTACCCCAGTGTTGCGTTGGCAGGGTGGGGAGGCTAAAGGCCAGCCTGCCACTTTCCAAGGTGAGCGTGTGGAGGCTAACAATCAGACCATTTCTTACAAGATGGGTGGCAGCTATACCTTGCGTACCTCTTTCGACTATCGTCCTGAAATGGTGAAGAGCGAGCTATACCTTGATTTCCTCGTTCGTATGGGCAATAAGGTGTTCAGCATTCCTTCCGTGAAGGTGGCTGATGGTGTTATCGCCACCTCAGAGCTGGTGAACCAGACTTTGGAGAATGCCAATGTATCATTAGGAGCAGATGCTTTCCAGAGAATCATCAAGGACAAGCGTGAGGAGCAGATTATGTTCCTGATTCAGCAGGCCAATATCCGCTCTAACCAGATGGGAGCCGCAAATAGCTTCGCCAATGAGGTAAGGAATGTGGATAACGCTTCCAACCAGCGTATTACAAACATCGAGGTGTCTGCTTATGCTTCTCCAGACGGTGGCGTGAACCTGAACAGGGGCTTGGCTGAGAAACGCCAGGACAACACGGCTGCCTTGATTGAGAAGAACCTGAAGAAAGACAAGATTGACGCTGATGTTGATACCCGTTATACCGCTCAGGACTGGGAAGGTTTTCAGGAACTGGTGTCTAAGTCGAATATCCAGGATAAGGACTTGATTCTTCGTGTGTTGTCAATGTATTCTGACCCAGAGCAGCGTGAGCAGGAGATTAAGAATATCTCTTCTGTCTATAGGAATCTGGCTGACGAAATCCTGCCCCAGTTACGTCGTTCCCGTCTAACCTTGAATTATGAGATCATTGGCAAGAGTGATGATGAAATCAAGGTTTTGGCTCGAAACAACGCCCGTTCACTGACAGTAGAGGAGTTGCTCTATGCGGCTACGCTGACTGACAACATGCAGGAGAAAGAGGCTATTTACACCCAAGCTACCCAGTATTTCCCCAATGACTACAGAGGATTCAACAACCTGGGCAAGCTGGCTTATGAAACAGGCGACCTGACTAAGGCAGAGAACTATTTCAAGCAGGCTGCTGCTGTCAAGGATGCTCCTGAGGTGAACAATAACCTGGCTCTCGTGGCGTTGGCAAAGGGCGACAAGACTGCTGCTGAGCAATATCTGGGTAAGGCTTCTGGATCTAACGAACTGAACGAGACGATGGGCAACCTGTATGTGGCGCAAGGCCAGTATGACCGTGCTGTCAATGCGTTTGGCGATGCAAAGACTAACAGTGCGGCTCTGGCTCAGATTCTGGCTAAGGACTATAATAAGGCTCGCACCACACTGGATGCTGTGCAGCGTCCTGACGCATATACCGATTACCTGAAAGCTGTGGTAGGGGCAAGGACAAACAACCTGCAGATGGTTACCACTAATCTCCGTAATGCTGTGAGCAAACAGCCGTCATTGAGACAGAAAGCCGCTTCCGACCTGGAGTTTAGCAAGTACTTTACCAACGCTGATTTCACCAGTATCGTAAGATAAAATCGGGATTAAATCCGTTAAAAATAAATGCCTGGCATAAAATGTGTCAGGCATTTGTTTTATAGTTCGGAAAAAATACACTACTTTTGGGGCGAATTTGCAAGACACCATTGATGAAACGCGTGCTTACATACCTGCTGATTGCTCTTGTCCTTATCGCTTGCGGTGAAGGACAGGGTGAGAATGCCCGTATCACTGGTACTATCAAAGGCTTGGGCAATGACACCATTCTCATATATGGCGAAGACCAGATGTTTGACTGGGTGGATACGCTTTATGTGCGCAAAGACAAGATCAAGCGGGATATAGCAGTGGATACGCTGGCGCAGACATGGATGCTTTTCAAGGATGGAAGGCGTTTCCCGCTCTTCTTGAATAAGCGTGCCAAGATTAAGATCAAGGGAGATACCCTCAATCTGATGGCTATGCAGGTGGAGGACAAGGGTGAGAATCATCTGCTTACTGAATTCCGCAACCTGAATGACTCTGTGCCGACTATCGCCCAGGTAGATACCTTCATCACTCATCATCCGGCTTCTATTGTTGGCTTTTATCTGATTAATAAGTATCTGCTGGAGTGCCCTCCTTCTGAACGGCTTGAGGCAAAGCCTGTGTTGGAGAAGATGGATGAAGGGCTGAAGGAACATCCTCAGTATCTGAAGCTGATAGACCAGCTACTGATTGAGCAGAAAGCCGATACAGGCACTACTGTCACTTACTTCAGAGTGAAGAACCTGAAAGACGAATGGGTTTCCCGCAGTAATAACTTCAACAATAAATGGCTCCTGATTCATTTCTGGGCTTCTTGGGACGATGCCAGCCAGCGCTTGAACCGCATGGTTTATAAGCCTATTTATAAGGATATCAAGAAGGAGAAGGACCTTGATTTCGGTATGCTGGGTATCTCTCTCGATGTTGACCGTAACCAATGGAAGCAAGTGGTGGACAGAGATACACTGGAGTGGGAACAGGGATGTGATTCGAGAGGGTGGAATACAGAAACCGTCAATATGTTCTCTGTCAGAACACTGCCAGCCAACGTGCTGATATCGCCCGATGGCAAGATCAAGGCCTATAATCTTTCCCAAGCACAGATTGAGACGAAAATCAAGGAACTGAAGGAGGAGAATAAGAAGGAGAAAGAAAAGGAAAAGGAGAGGAAAAGGCAATCAAGAAAATAGAATTTATATAAGTTAAACCCTAAATTCATTCAAATATGCTCACAAAAGTTTTCGCAGCTGCCATTCAAGGCATTGATGCTACGCTCATTACGATTGAGGTAAACAGTAATAAAGGCTGTAATTTCTTTATGGTTGGCCTGCCCGACTCTGCTGTCAGGGAGAGCCAGCAGCGTGTCAAAGCTGCATTGCAAGAAGTGGGGTGTAAGGTACCTGTGTCTGATATCCTAGTCAATATGGCTCCAGCTGATATCCGCAAGGAAGGCTCTGCCTACGATTTGCCGCTTGCCATTGGCATCATGGCTTCTACAGGATGTCTGCCGGCAGATCATCTGGAAGAATACCTGCTGATGGGCGAGCTGAGCCTGGATGGTCATCTCCAGCCTATCAGAGGTGCTTTGCCTATTGCCATCAAGGCTCGCGAACTGGGTTTTAAAGGGATGGTCGTGCCTCGTCAGAATGCCAGAGAAGCAGCGGTGGTAAACAATCTCATGGTGTATGGGGTGGAGAATCTGAAGGAAGTCATCGCCTTTTTCGAGGGTACGGGCTCTTTGGAGCCAACCGTTGTCAATACACGAGAGGAGTTCTATAATCAACAGTTGGAGTTTGAAGCCGACTTTGCCGATGTGAAAGGGCAGGAGAACGTGAAGCGTGCGATGGAGATAGCTGCAGCCGGGAGTCATAATCTGATGATGGTGGGTAGCCCAGGCAGCGGTAAATCTATGCTCGCCAAGCGGTTGCCTTCCATCCTGCCACCTCTTTCCTTGGCTGAAAGCTTGGAGACGACCAAGATACATTCTGTGGCAGGTAAACTGGGTAAGGAAGGTGGTTTGATTTATCATAGGCCTTTCCGTAATCCGCATCACACCATCTCTACGGTAGCGATGACGGGCGGAGGAAGTTTTCCTCAGCCAGGTGAGATAAGCTTGGCACACAACGGAATCCTTTTTCTTGACGAGCTTCCTGAGTTTCGGAGAGACGTTCTTGAAGTGTTGCGTCAGCCTTTGGAAGACAGGTGTATCAGTATCTCTCGCGTACGTTCTAATGTGGAGTATCCTGCCAGCTTCATGTTTGTAGCAGCCATGAATCCCTGTCCTTGTGGATATTATAATCACCCCACTCATCCGTGCGTCTGCTCGCCCGGTCAGGTGCAGAAGTATATGAGTCGCATCTCTGGTCCTTTGATGGACCGTATCGATATTCAGATAGAGGTGACACCCGTGCCTTTCGAAGAGTTGTCTGATAAGCGAAGAGGCGAACCGAGTGCCGCGATCCGGGAACGGGTCATCAAGGCGCGAATGATTCAGGAGGAACGGTATAGGGATGTGGCGGGAGTGCATTGCAATGCTCAAATGACACCTCGTCTTCTCCATCAGTTTGCACAACCCGATGAGGCTGGTTTCCAATTACTTCGAACTGCGATGATGCGTCTAAACCTCAGTGCCCGTGCTTATGACCGCATCCTCAAGGTGGCCCGTACCATTGCAGATCTCGAAGGCTCTGCATCCATCCTGCCAAGCCACCTGGCAGAAGCCATCAGCTATCGTAACCTGGATAGGGAAGACTGGGCTGGATGAGCGTGAAGACGAAATAAAAGGGTATGCCCACAAGAGCATGCCCTTTTGCTATGAGTTTATCTGTCAACAGCCGTGAAGTAAGGAGCTGCGTCACCGTTTTCCTTAGTGATGTAAATATCCATCTTGGATCCGTTAGCCTCACCCACGAACTTATAGTCAGTACCCATTGAAGTGGTACGGCTACCTACGCTTACAGCCTTGGTGCCATTCAGCATTGGATAAGTCGAGATGGCAGCTTCGAAGATAGCAGTCTCGTCAGCTGTAGGCTCATGCTGGGCAGAGTAGTCAGCCAGTACCTCGTTCTGTCCTTCCTTCAGGCCTAAGGAAATCAACACACGGTCAACAGTTGCAGGCATCTTGTCCATCAGAGAGCTGCGAACACCCACACATTCAGGAATCTGGGCGCCAGGGATAGCCTTCTTCAGGTCGTCCACACTCTGCTTGATGCCGCTACTGCCGCTGGTAGAAAAAGGCACTACGGTCTTGCCTTTGAAGTCAATGTTAGCAAGCAGTGTCTTGATAGGCTGAGCGTAAGTACCCATCCAGATAGGGTAGCCCAGGAAGATGATGTCATAATCAGCCGGATTATGCTTCAGTGCGTTCAGCTCAGGAAGCACATTGCCCTGTATCTCTTCTTGAGAGCGTTTGATTAATTCTTCATAAACGGTAGAGTAAGCGTTTACTGGAGAAATGGCTTCGATGTCTGCGCCTGTCTGCTGCTGAATATAATCAGCCATCTGCTTGGTGGTGTTAGTCACTGAGTAATACAGAACCAGCACTTTCTTGGCAGGTTCCTCCTCCTGCTTTGTCTGCGTCTTTGAAGTGCAGGCCATCACCATCAGACCTGCCAGCATCATAAAGAATAACTTTTTCATTTGCTTTAATTTTTAAAATATAATACTTGTTTATGTTTGTCATTATTCCCACTGCAAAGTTAGTAATAATTTTGTAATTAAGGAAATAAAGCTTGAGATAAATCGCATAAGTCTTACCTGGAGAACAAGTGTCTGTTGCAGTTCCCGAAAAACTGTCCATGTACCATGATATACTTTCATGTTTACATATAAATGTAGAGTTAAAATTTGACTTTCTTTATATCGACTTTAGAACTGCAACACGGTAACACTGCAATGCAGAACGTGCTTTCAATGGGGCATTTTTGCATTTATTTTGCCCTAAAACTTGCGGAGGGACGGTTTAATGACTATTTTTGTAGGCATTAACCGTAATAAAGAGAATGAGAGCATGAGTCCGTTAGCAGTAATAATCACGATAGTGGCCTATTTCGCCGTGCTGTTCGTCGTTTCCTACTGGGCAGGCCACCAGGCTGACAACGCAGGCTTCTTCCAAGGAGGAAGGCAGTCAAAATGGTATATGGTGGCTTTCGCCATGATTGGTGCCAGTATCTCTGGCGTGACTTACGTATCAGTGCCTGGCATGGTGGGTGCCTCGCAGTTTGGATATCTGCAGCTCATCATGGGCTTTATGGTGGGACAGCTGGTGATTGCTTTCGTGCTGACGCCATTGTATTACAAGATGCAGCTGGTGAGTGTGTATCAGTTTCTGGAGCAGAGGCTGGGCTTCAACTCTTATCACACGGGGGCATGGTTCTTCTTCATATCGAAGATGCTGGGTGCGTCCGTGAGACTTTACTTGGTGTGTCTCACTTTCCAACTGCTGATATTCGATCCTCTGCACCTGCCTTTCGTGTTGAACGTGGCGGTATCGGTACTCATCGTGTGGCTCTATACGTTCAGAGGAGGTGTGAAGAGCCTAATATGGACTGACTCTCTGAAAACGCTCTGCCTGATTGTTTCGGTGGTGCTCTGCATCTGGTTCATCGCTCAGAGCTTGGGCATGAAATGGGGTGAGATGCTGGCCGCCATCAGTGATGACCGCTGGAGCCGGGTGTTCTTCTTCGACGATGTGAACAATCGTCAATATTTCTGGAAGCAGTTTCTGGCTGGCGTGTTCACGCAGATCGCGATGAACGGCATCGACCAGGATATGATGCAGCGGAACCTGAGCTGCAGGAACTCGAAGGAGAGCCAAATGAACATGATGGTGAGTATGGCGATGCAGTTTGTGGTAATCGGAGCTTTCCTGATGCTGGGCGCATTGTTGTATATCTTCGCAGAGCAGCAAGGCATTACTGTGGAGAAATCAGACACACTCTTCCCACTCATCGCCACGGGTGGTTATCTGCCGCTGATTGTGGGCATCCTGTTCATCATCGGACTGACTTCATCGGCTTTCTCTGCGGCAGGATCGGCACTGACAGCCCTCACCACTTCATTTACGGTGGATATCTTAGGCATAAAGGGCAAGGCTGAGGAGGCGGTGAAGGAGACACGCCAGCGTGTGCATATGGGCATGGCGGTGGTGATGGCGCTGAGCATCGTGGTGTTCCATCTGCTCAACAATACGAGTGTGATTGATGCGGTTTATATCCTGGCGAGCTATACTTACGGTCCGATACTGGGTATGTTTGCCTTCGGCATATTGACGAAATGGAAGGTGCGTGACAGACTGATTCCGCTGGTGGCTGTGCTGGCTCCGCTGCTGTGCTTCGTGCTTGACAAGAATTCGGTGACGTGGTTCAATGGCTATCATTTCAGCTATGAGATCCTGATACTGAACGTGGTGTTTACGTTCTTAGGACTTTGCTTGATAAAAAAATGAATAATGATAAGATGATAATGAATAATTGTCAATTCAATAATTCCCCTTCCACTGAGATAAAGCGGATAGCGGAGGAAGCAACGGGACAATTCACCTGGCTGTATATCAAGGATACAGGGGTGGAATGGGGCTATCTGGCTCAGGAGCGTATGTTGAGGGTGATAGAGGAGTCTGGTGCTGTAATGGTGTATAGCGACAGATATGTGGTGAAGAATGGGATGAGAGAGCAGGCACCTGTGATTGACTATCAGGCTGGTTCGCTGCGTGATGACTTTGATTTCGGTGCTGTGGTGCTGATTCGTACTGATGCCTTAAAGGAGGCTGCGAGTATGATGAATGCTGACTACCGCTACGCTGGGTTTTATGACTTGAGGCTGAAGCTAAGCAACATACCCCTCCGTCGCTTCATGTCACCTCCCCTTTCTATCCCTTTTGTGAGAATCAACGAATATCTCTATACGGAGTTAGAAAAGGACCTGAGGCAGAGCGGGCAGAAGCAGTTTGACTATGTGGACCCTCGTAACAGGGAGAGGCAGATAGAGATGGAACAGGCTTGCACGGAGCATCTGAAGGAGATTGGGGCATACATGGAACCACGTTTTGAGGAGGTTGATTTCAATCAAGGGGATTTTGAATATGAGGCATCTGTCATCATTCCTGTGAAAAACAGGGTGCAGACTATCAGGGATGCCGTGAAGTCGGCACTGGCTCAGCAGACGGATTTCAAGTTCAACGTGATTGTGGTTGACAACCATTCTACTGACGGCACTACCGAACTGCTACAGCAGCTGGCGGAAGACGAACGAATGGTGCATTTGGTGCCGGAGCGGGACGACCTGGGCATCGGGGGATGCTGGAACCTTGGCATTAACCATCCGGAATGTGGCAGATTTGCCGTGCAGTTGGACAGTGACGATCTCTATAGCGGCACGGATACCCTCAGCAAGATGGTAAGGGCATTCTACGAGCAGCAATGTGCGATGGTGGTGGGCACTTACCGCATGACCGATTTCGAGCTGAACACTTTGCCTCCTGGCATCATTGACCATCGCGAATGGACTCCTGAGAACGGGCGTAACAATGCGTTGCGTATCAACGGACT
Organism: Bacteroidaceae bacterium; assembly: GCA_017471185.1. Classification (GTDB taxonomy): domain Bacteria; phylum Bacteroidota; class Bacteroidia; order Bacteroidales; family Bacteroidaceae; genus Bacteroides. The sequence continues at coordinate 31,441 of JAFUVZ010000070.1, read as the reverse complement.
GGGAGCACCGAGAGCTTTCTTCACCCCTGTTATCAGAGGGATTGGATTCCCAAACACGAGCTATGGAGAGGATTATGCAGTAGGTCTGGCTGTGAGCAGGCGTTATCAGATAGGACGCGTGTATGATGTGGTGTATCTGTGCCGCAGATGGAGTGGCAACTCTGATGCAGCACTGAATGCTTTCCAGTTGAACGCTAATAATTTATATAAGGATAGGATCAGGACATGGGAATTGAAAGCAAGACTTTTCGTCAATGGATAATGTTCAATGTTCAGTGTTCAACCTTTGCCGTTCAATTTAACAAAGAGCGTGTGCGCTCTTCGGCTGCGAAGGTGGATAATGCGTCTATCGCCCAGAGACCTTGTTTCCTGTGTAAGGAGAACAGGCCTGCAGGGCAGAAGAGCATTGACTATCAGGGGAGGTATGAGATACTGGAGAATCCGTATCCGATATTCCCCAAGCACCTCACAATTCCTACCTACGGGCATACACCGCAAACCTTGCAGGGACGGCTTGGCGACATGCTGCAGCTTGCGAAGGACCTGCCTGAATATACCGTGTTTTACAACGGACCGAAATGCGGGGCTTCTGCTCCCGACCACATGCACTTTCAGGCAGGGAGCCGGCATTTCATGCCAATAGAGGACGAATGGCAGGACCGCATTGGTGATCATCTGGCGGTGGTGGGTCAAGCCAGGCTGCATCTGATGGAAGATGCGCCTCGAAACACACTGATGATGATTGCCGAAAGCCAGGAGGATGCCATAACTCTGTTTGGCGGAATCATGGAATCATTGCCCCGGAAGATGGTGAACGTACTGACCTACTATGAAGAAGGACAATGGATTACCTTCATCTTCGTGAGGACGAAACATCGTCCGACATGCTATTTTGCCGAGGGTGAGGAACAGATGATTATCAGTCCTGCATCAGTAGATTTAGGAGGTGTATTCATCACGGTGAGGGAGCATGACTTCCTGCGTATCAGTGCTGCAGACATAGAACACATCTTGCAGGAGGTTTGCTGGCAAGAAAATGAAATAGGATTGTTTATGACAAATATAAAGAAATATGCAAGAACCTGAGATACAAGTAGGATTATTGACGAGCAAAGCCATCTCTTTCCATCTGCACGGCATCTATCATGTGATAGCACCCAAAGGAGAACAGTCGGGAGTGAAGGAGAAGATTGTAAGCGGGTGGCAGGAGGTAAACTATACTGAAGGGGCTTTTTCCTGGAATGACGAAACGTTTCACGAACTTCTGTTCTTCCCTACTGACTCGCCTGAGAAGAATCTGTTTGAACTGAAGGACGTGATGATTGGCAAGAACTTCCACTGGCAACAGCATGAGGATCAAAGCTTCCAGGGGGCTTTGAGGTTTATCATTGAGGATGAGCAGGTAACGGCTATTAACCTGATAAACACGGAGCGTTATCTGGTGAGTGTAATCAGCAGCGAAATGAGCGCAGATGCCTCACTGGAATTGCTCAAGGCTCATGCTGTCATCTCACGTAGTTGGCTACTTGCCCAACTCGTCAGTAAGAATAAAGAAAATAATGAAGATTGCGTACATACGGGTGACGGAGAGACCATCAGATGGTATAACCGTTCTGCCCACAGGTATTATGACGTGTGTGCTGATGACCATTGTCAACGCTACCAGGGGGTGACGAGAGCCACCACACCAGCCGTCAAGCAGGCTGTGGAGGAAACGGAAGGCGAGATCCTGATCTATAACGGTGAGATTTGCGATGCACGCTTCTCCAAATGCTGTGGCGGAGTGAGCGAGGAGTTCGCTACCTGTTGGGAAGACCGTCGGCTGCCTTATCTCAAGGCTACTCCCGACAATAGTCAGGAAGGTCCCGCTCCAGACCTGACAAAGGAGACAGAGGCAGAAAAATGGATTATGGATGAGCCTGACGCTTTCTGTCATACCAATGACCAGAAGATATTGAGTCAGGTATTGGTGAACTACGACCGTGAGACAATTGACTTCTACCGATGGAAGGTTTCTTACACCCAGCAGGAGCTGCAGGACATCATCCGAGAACGTACAGGGATGGATTTCGGTGACATCATCGACCTGGTGCCATTGGCACGAGGCACAAGCGGACGTATCTACAGATTCAAAATTATAGGCAGTAAGCTGACGTGGATTATTGGTAAGGAGCTGGAGATTCGCAAATCTTTGTCACACAGCCATCTGTTTAGTTCAGCCTTTGTCGTGGAGAAGGAAGGTGAAGGCGAGGTGCCTGATCGGTTTATCCTGCATGGTGCAGGTTGGGGGCATGGTGTAGGTTTGTGCCAGATAGGTGCCGCTATGATGGGTGAGCGAGGCTATAACTATAAGGAGATACTGCTGCACTATTACAAGGGTGCGAAAGTGGATAGGATGTATTAATGGATAATGGAAAACGGTCAACGTTCAAAGAGTTGGTTTTGGATTCCTACGCTGTATCTGGCTGAAGGATTGCCATACGTGGCAGTAATGACCATCTCAGTAATTATGTACAAGAAACTGGGCATATCGAATACGGATATCGCCCTCTATACTTCATGGCTATATCTGCCTTGGGTCATCAAGCCCTTCTGGAGTCCGTTTGTGGACTTGATCAAGACCAAACGCTGGTGGATTACCATGATGCAGCTGCTCATAGGAGCAGGATTCGCAGGCGTGGCGTTCACTTTGCCTTTGCCCGACTACTTCGCCTGGTCGTTGGCGATGTTCTGGCTCGTGGCTTTCAGCTCTGCTACTCATGACATTGCTGCCGACGGATTTTACATGCTGGCTCTGAATGAGGGCGACCAGGCTTTCTTCGTGGGCATCAGAAGCACCTTCTACCGCATAGCTACCATAGCAGGACAAGGACTGCTGGTAATCTTGGCTGGCGAACTGGAGAAGCACATGGACGTTCATCTGGCTTGGAGTTTCACCTTTTATATACTGGCAGCCCTGTTCATTGCGTTCTTTCTCTACCATAGGTTCGCTTTACCTCGTCCAGCCATTGACAAGGAGGCTTCAGAGGCCAATGTGAAGAGTATCGTGGAGGGCTTCTATCAGACCTTTGTGTCTTTCTTCAGTAAGAAGCAGGCGTGGATAGGCTTCCTCTTCATGCTGCTGTACCGCCTGCCGGAAGCGCAGCTTGTGAAACTCATCAATCCTTTCCTCTTGGATCCTTTGGAGCAGGGAGGCTTGGGGCTGAGCACCTCTGAGGTAGGTGTGGCATACGGCACGGTGGGCATACTTGGGCTTACCATCGGAGGTATCATTGGAGGCATCTGTGCCTCAAAAGGAGGCTTGAAACGCTGGCTCTGGCCTATGGCGCTCAGTCTGGTGATTCCAAATCTCATCTATGTATTGTTCGCCATATATCAGCCTGGAAACCTGTATGTAGTGTCAGCTGGCATCTTGCTGGAACAACTTGGCTATGGCTTTGGTTTCACGGCTTATATGCTTTACCTCATCTATTACTCACGGGGTTCGCAGGCTACGGCACACTACGCCATCTGTACGGCTTTCATGGCACTGGGCATGATGCTGCCTGGCATGGGGGCAGGGTGGTTGCAGGAACAATTAGGCTATACAGGCTTCTTCATTTGGGTGATGGTGTGCAGTCTGGCTACTTTAGGCGTATGCGCCTTGGTAAAGATTGACGAAACTGAGAAAAAGGAAGCCCGATAGTTGCTTTTGTCAATGAGATGTTTTAATTTTACAGCGAAAAGCTTGGAATAACTGAAAACTATGATATTGATTGCTGACAGTGGATCTACCAAAACCGACTGGTGTCTCCTGGGTGAGAGGAGATACAGGAAAGATATTGCGACCAAAGGTTTGAACCCTTTCCAACTGACGGGAGAGGAACTGGGCTATGAACTGGCTACGGCATTAATCCCCCAGTTACCCGTCGTGGAACTGGAGGAGGTGTATTTCTATGGGGCAGGGTGTATCTATGATAAGGTGGCTGTGATGCAACGTGTGTTACACAGTCAGTTACGTATCGTGAAACATTGCGAGGTGAACACGGATATGCTGGCTGTGGCACGTGGCTTGTGTGGTCATGCCCCTGGCATAGCCTGCATCATTGGCACAGGCTCTAACTCTTGCTTCTATAATGGGGAGGAAATCACCAAGAATGTCTCTTCTTTGGGCTATATCTTGGGCGATGAAGGTAGCGGAGCCGTATTGGGCAGGCTGTTTATCAGCGATTTGTTCAAGAACCAGCTGGGAGAGGAACTGAAGCAGGAGTTTCAGGAAAAATACTGTATGGACGTGAGCAAGGTAATCGACAAGGTGTATCGTGAGCCGTTGCCAAACCGTTTCTTAGCCAGCTTCGCTCCTTTCATCCTGGAGCATATCGGTGAGCCGAAGGTACGGCAACTGGTGCTTGACAACTTCGAGGCCTTCTTCAAGAGAAACGTGATGCAATATGATTATCAAAATTATCCTGTGCAGATATGTGGTTCTGTAGGTTGGTTTTTCAGGGATGTTCTGCATGAAGCCGCTGAAGGGCTGGGCATACACATCGGACAAATAGAAAAAAGCCCTATGGAAGGGCTTGTGAAGTTCCATTACAAAGACTGAATTTGTAATGGAACTTGTTCTTTTATGTTTATTACTGGCGTTTTACTTTATCGATAATCATATCGAAACAAAGCAGGGAGTAGGCTGGCACTGTGCCGCTGTCACTCTTGCCATAGGCGCTCTCGTAGGGGATATAGACCATCCAGCGTTCTCCCTCGCGCATGTGCTGCAAGGCTGCCTTCCATCCTGAAACAATATTTCCATTGACGGCAAATTCTGTGGGGGAGTCGAATTCTGTAGGCAGGTTGACGGAACCGTTAAGATCTCTGAGGGCACCGCTGAGACCTTTGAAGTTGCCATCGAAACGAGTACCAGTGATGTAAGTGCCATAGTAGTAAACTGATGCCCTGTCTGTATAATAAGGACGCAAGCCACTCTGGTTGGCGCTCAGCTTCTTCACATAGATATACTGCTTAGTGATGCTGGTGCTGGTATTGGTCTCTATGGCATAAAGCCTGCCCAGCTCCATGGCATCTGTCTCTGAAGCCGTGATGACTTCCCTCCCAGAGGTCAGTGAATTGAGTGAGTCAGCGAAAGCGGTATTACGCTCTTTCCAGTTGTCGAATTCCCCAGCCTCCTTCACCTCCTGGCAAGCCATGAAGCCAGCCAGGATAGCGAGGGTAATCAATATGTTTGTCAGTTTCTTCATGTCATTGGAGTTTTTTAAGCAGACTGGTGATGTTCACACGGTCTGCAATGATAGCGTTCAGCTCGCTGATGGCCACACGTTCCTGCTGCATGGTGTCACGGTTACGCAAGGTCACACAGTTGTCGTTGAGCGTGTCATGATCAACGGTCACGCAGTAAGGAGTACCCACTGCGTCTTGGCGGCGGTAACGCTTACCGATGCTATCCTTCTCATCGTAAATGGTGTTGAAGTGAAACTTCAGATCGTTCACAATCTCACGAGCCTTCTCAGGCAGACCGTCTTTCTTCACTAGTGGCAACACAGCCAGCTTGACAGGAGCCAGAGCTGCGGGCAGCTTCAACACCACACGTGTTTCACCATTCTCCAACTGCTCCTCAGTATAAGCGGCACTCATCACGCTTAGGAACATACGGTCAACACCGATACTTGTCTCGATGACATACGGAGTATAGCTCTCGTTGGTTTCAGGGTCAAAGTACTTGATGCTCTTTCCAGAGAACTTCTCATGCTGGCTGAGGTCAAAGTTAGTACGGCTATGGATACCCTCAACCTCCTTGAAGCCGAACGGCATGAGAAATTCCACATCAGTAGCGGCATTGGCATAGTGAGCCAGTTTCTCGTGATCGTGGAAACGATAGTGGTCGGCTCCGAAGCCCAAGGCCTGGTGCCATTTCATACGGGTTTCCTTCCATTTGCTGAACCATTCCATTTCTGTGCCAGGGCGAACGAAGAACTGCATCTCCATCTGCTCAAATTCTCTCATGCGGAAGATGAACTGGCGAGCCACGATTTCGTTACGGAAAGCCTTGCCGATCTGTGCGATACCGAAAGGAATCTTCATACGGCCTGTTTTCTGCACATTGAGGTAGTTCACGAAGATACCCTGTGCCGTCTCAGGGCGCAGGTAAACTTTCATGGCGCCATCAGCCGTTGATCCCATCTCAGTAGAGAACATCAGGTTGAACTGTCGAACCTCAGTCCAGTTCTTGGTGCCGCTGATAGGGCAGACAATCTCTTCATCGAGGATAATCTGACGAAGCTCGTTCAAGTCCATTGCGTTCATAGCTGCACTATAGCGTGCATGCAAGGCGTCACGCTTTTGTTGGAGTTCCAGTACACGAGGGCTGGTAGCGCGATATTTTTCCTCGTCAAAATTCTCTTTGAAACGCTTGGCAGCCTTCACTACCTCCTTGTTGATCTTGTCGTCATACTTGGCAATCTCGTCCTCAATCAGTACGTCGGCACGATAGCGTTTCTTAGAGTCACGGTTGTCAATCAATGGATCGTTGAACGCATCCACATGTCCGCTTGCCTTCCAGATAGTAGGGTGCATAAAGATAGCTGAGTCGATGCCGACGATATTGTCATGCAGCAGTACCATACTCTGCCACCAGTACTGCTTGATGTTGTTTTTCAGTTCCACACCATTCTGACCATAGTCATAAACAGCAGCCAGTCCGTCATAAATGTCACTACTCGGGAACACGAAACCATACTCCTTGCAGTGCGCCACAATCTTTTTGAAAACATCTTCTTGTGCCATATATTTTCCGTTTTTTACATTTTATTCATAAAATTGCCACAAAGATAGTGGTTTCATCTTAAAAATTTTTATAAAAAATCGTATATTTGCACAAAGATGATGAATTGCGATGCTAAAATCGCCCTTTTTTGACCTTTTTTTATGAGTAAAGACACTGATAAGCCTATAGATGACTTCGCTTCTGACGAAGCAACCGGTCATTCTGACTACAAGCCAACCGATACCCATGATGTCAATGCTAGGCATCAGTTGAGCGGTATGTATGAGAACTGGTTCCTGGATTATGCGTCTTATGTGATCCTGGAGCGAGCTGTGCCCCATATTATCGACGGATTGAAGCCTGTGCAGCGGCGCATCCTGCACACGATGTGGCGCATGGAAGACGGCAGGTATAACAAGGTGGCCAATATCGTAGGTGAGACCATGAAATTTCATCCACATGGTGATGCTTCCATTGGCGACGCACTGGTGCAGCTGGGACAGAAGGAGATGCTGATTGACACCCAGGGTAACTGGGGCAATATCCTGACTGGCGACGGAGCGGCTGCTCCCCGATATATCGAGGCCCGGCTGACGGGTTTTGCCAAGGAGGTAGTGTTTAACCCAAAGACCACGGAATGGCAGTTCTCCTACGATGGAAGAAATGAAGAGCCAGTCAACCTGCCTGTGAAGTTCCCTCTATTGTTGGCACAAGGTGTGGAAGGTATTGCTGTGGGTCTGTCATCTAAGATTCTGCCTCATAATTTCAACGAGATATGTGATGCTGCTGTAAACTACCTGTATGGTGAGGACTTCAAGTTGTATCCGGATTTCCAGACAGGTGGCGCCATCGAGGTGTTTAAATACAACGATGGCGAGCGAGGAGGCAGCGTCAGGGTTCGTGCTAAAATAGAAAAGGTGAATAACCATACGCTGGCTATCCGCGAGCTGCCTTACGGCAAGACTGTGGCCAGCCTGTGCGACTCCATCGTGAAGGCGAGTGAGAAAGGAAAGATTAAGATCAAGCAGGTGGAAGACCTGACCTCTGCCAATGTAGAGATTCTGGTACACTTGCAGAGTGGAGTATCGTCAGACAAGACCATAGACGCTCTCTATGCTTTCACCGATTGCGAAATCAGCATTTCACCCAACTGCTGCGTGATTGACGATAAGAAACCTCAGTTCCTCACCGTGAGTGATGTGCTCCGTCGTTCGGTAGATAATACCAAGGAATTGCTGAAACGGGAGCTGGAGATCCGCAAGAACGAGATTCTGGAACAGCTGCATTTCTCTTCTCTTGAAAAGATCTTCATAGAGGAGCGAATCTATAAGGATCGTGAATTTGAGGAGGCGAAGAGCATCGATGTAGCTTGCGAGCATATTGACGACAGGCTGACGCCATTCTATCCTTTTATGATTCGTGAGGTGACCAAGGAGGATATCCTGAAGTTGCTCGAAATCAAGATGGGACGAATCCTGAAATTCAACTCCGACAAGGCTGAGGAAGCCATCGCCAAAATGAAAGGCGACATAGAGGAGATTGACCGCTTGCTGGCTAATCTGGTGGAATATACTGCCGACTGGTTCCGCAAGCTGAAGAATAAGTATGGCAAACAGTTCCCTCGCCGCACGGAGGTTAGAAACTTCGACGTGATCGATTCTGCCCGTGTGATTGAGGCCACAGAGAAGCTATATGTGAACCGTGACGAAGGTTTCATAGGCTATGGAGCTCAGATGAAGAAGGAAGAGTTAGTGTGCAACTGCTCTAACCTTGATGATGTGATTATATTCTTCCGTGACGGACGCTATATAGTAACCTCAATCACCGATAAGAAGTTCGTAGGTAAGGACATTTATTACATCAGCATTTTCAAGAAGAACGATAAGCGTACCATATACAATGTGGTATATCGCGACGGCAAAGACGGATGGAACTATATGAAGCGATTTGCCGTGACGGCTGTGGTGCACGATCGCGAATATACCGTTACCCAGGGAAAGGAGGGCTCACGCATGCTTTACTTTTCTGCCAATCCGAATGGTGAGGCTGAGATTATTAAGGTGACATTGAAGCCAAACCAAAGGGTGAAGAACCTGACGCTCGACCAGGATTTCAGCAATATCCTCATCAAGGGACGCCAAGCTATGGGTAATATTCTCACCAAATTCAGCATCCATCGCATCACTCTCAAGGCACATGGTGGCTCTACCTTGGGAGGGCGTGAGGTATGGTTCGATGATGATGTGAAGCGGCTTAACTATGATGGACACGGCATCAGTCTTGGAGAGTTCCAGAATGATGACCTGATTCTGGTGGTGCTCGACAACGGTGATTTCTATACCACCGATTTCGATACTAATAACCATTATGAAGACAACATCAAGCTGATAGAGAAATACGATCCTCATAAGATATGGACGGCCGTGCTTTATGACGAGTCACAGAAAGGCTATCCGTATGTGAAGCGTTTCAGCTTTGAGGCGAGCAACCGCAAGCAGAACTACCTGGGTGAGAACCCGGCCAATCGCTTAATCCTGCTCACCGACCAGTATTATGCCCGTTTCAAGGTGGCGTTTGGTGGAGGTGATGAGTTCAGAGGTAAGATAGAGATAGATGCCGATGAGTTTATTGCTGTCAAGGGATTCAAGGCGAAAGGCAAACGCCTGACCACTTTTGCCATCAAAAGTGTGACGGAGCTAGAGCCCACCCGTTTCCCAGAACCTCCTGTTGAGGCTACTCAACCAGCGGATCAGCCTGAAGACCTTGACCCTGATAAGGACAAGAGTAATGGCGACATTCTGGATGAACTGACGGGACAGATGAAACTTTTTGAAGATTGACTATCTGGAGCAATGAGAGAAGAGCCAAAGCTCGCTTGGGCTATGCTGAGACGCGACAGAATTGATATAAAGCATAAAATTGAAGAATAGATATTTCATATTGACTATTATAGGCATGGCAGCCTGCTTGCTGGTTCATGCTCAGCAGGTTCCTGACTCAGAGACCAATGCTTTCTCGTCTGAGGCCCAACCTTCTGCCATCGGGCCTCAGCATAAGGAATACGTTCGTGCCACGATGTTTGGCTTGGGCTTCACCTCGCTGCAAGACACCTATCTGTCTCCTGAGATATATAAGGGATGGGAGTTTCGCTTCTCGCGAGAGACCTTGCATCAGACCAAGCTGATGGGGGGCAAGATATGGCAGCAGACCTATTTCCAGGGTAACTTCGGCTATACCGACAACCGCGCTGAAAACAATAAAACGGCTACGGCACTGGCTAACTGGAACTACGGATGGTACTACCGCCAGCCTTTGACGCACAATTTCACTCTCTTAGCTGGTGGGGCTGTTGACCTCAACGGAGGGTTTACGTACAACATGCGTAATGGCAACAACCCTGCCTCACTCAGGGCTTATGCGTCAGTAGATGCTTCGGCTATGGCTCTTTGGAACCTTCAGGTCAAGGGGCGTCCGCTGAACCTTAGATACCAAGCCAGTCTGCCTTTGTTGGGACTGATGTTCATGCCCCACTACGGACAGTCTTACTATGAGATTTTCTCTCTGGGAGAGCGAGGGGGTACCGTTAAGCCCGTCACGCCATTCAGTAATCCTTCCTTGCGCCAGATGCTCTCAGCCGACTATCCCATTGGCAAGATTACCCTTCGCCTGGCTTATGTGTGGGATATCCAACAGGCTAAGGTCAATCAAATCAAGTCGCATACCTACAGCCATATCTTCATGATTGGCCTGGTGAAAAGATTTCAGAAACTATGAAAAAAAATATACTCTTCATATTGTCCCTGTTCGTGCTACTCACAGGTTGTGTGCGGGAGGATGAGTTCGACAATAGTCCTCGAGGTAATTTCGAGGCTCTGTGGCGCATCATCGACGAGCATTATTGTTTCTTGGATTACAAGCAAGTGAACTGGAATGCGGTTCGTGCCCAGTATGAGACTTATGTCACTCCAGGCTTGAGTAATGACAAGTTGTTCCAGATCTTGGGAAATATGCTGGCTGAGCTGAAAGACGGTCATGTTAACCTCTATGCCTACCACAATACGGCTCGCTACTGGAACTGGTTTGAGGATTATCCTCGTAACTATAGCGAGGAACTGGTTGAGAATTATCTCGGTCATGATTATCGCATCGGAGGCGGTTTGCGGTATTGCATCCTTGAGGACAACATCGGCTATGTGTCTTATACCAGCTTTTCTGCCGGCATTGGCAACAGTGTGCTGAGCGAGATGTTCCGATACCTGGATATCTGCAACGGAATCATCATTGATGTGCGTAACAACGGAGGTGGCGAACTGACTAACGCCAGCCGTTTTGCAGGTCGGTTCACCAATGACAAGGTGCTTGTGGGCTATATGTGTCACAAGACAGGTAAAGGGCATAGCGATTTCTCTACGCCAGAGCCTATCTATGTGGAGCCGTCTGACGGGGTGAGATGGCAGAAGCCCGTGGTGGTGTTAGCTAATCGTCATAGCTACAGTGCCACCAATGATTTCGTCAACTCCATGCGCTACATGCCAAAGGTAACCATCATGGGTGACCAAACGGGTGGAGGCTCAGGCATGCCGTTTACCTCAGAGCTGCCCAACGGATGGGGAGTCCGTTTCAGTGCATGCCCCACCTATGATGCAGAGATGAATCAGATAGAGTTTGGCATCGAACCAGATATCGTCGTGGCTCTTTCAGCTGAAGACCAGGCGCAAGGCATTGATACTATTATTGAAGCCGCAAGGGTTTATTTGAATAAAAAACCATAAGAAATTTGCAAATCCACGCAAGAAGCGTTATTTTTGCAACGCGTTTAAACAATCATGCTGCGGGTATGGCGTAATTGGCAGCCGCGCCAGACTTAGGATCTGGTGGAGAAATCCGTGAAGGTTCGAGTCCTTTTACCCGCACAAATCTAAATCCCCCTTATATAGGGGGATTGTTGTTTATGGTAAAATATCCCAAACTTTTCCCCTTTTTATGGAAGAAAGTCGCCTGCCAAGCCGGAAGGATGAACTATTCCTTCAAGGAAACCTCTCCCTCTTCGCGCTCGAAGTTATACACGCCACCCTGCTCGCTTAGCTCAAACACCGCCATCTGCTCCGTGGCGTTATCCACAATGATGACAGAGCTGCTTTCTGCGAATCGTGTTAAACTAAAAGTCAGAGGTTCCTCCTTCACAGGCGCATTGTAAATCACGCTGTCGTTCACCAATACCTGGATATCCTCCCCTATGAAACCCTTCACCAGTGAGATGGCGTAAGATTCCAGATAATGATGTTCCTCCTTTTTGCCCTGCTCACGGAAACTTAGGTAGAAGAAAAGGGCTACGATGATAAACACAGCGAAAGCCAGGAGACCGTTGCCCAGCATAAACTGCTTGTTCGTCTTCAGATGGTCTGTATTATATCCAATCATGCCAGTCAGTTTTTATGTATTACTATTGTCTTATTCTTGGTGAACCGTCAGTTGTGGGAACGGGAAGCTGATGCCCTCCTTGTTGAAGGTGGTGTAGATCTTGCGGTTCATGTCGAAGTTCACGTTCCAGTAATCATCCCCTTTCACCCAGCAACGGATCACGATGTTCACACTGCTGTCAGCCAGTTCTTTCAACGCCACAAAAGGAGCAGGGTCCTGCAGTATGCGGGCATCCTCGTCTATCAGCCTTCTGATTACAGCTTCCACTTTCTCATAGTCCTCGTCATACTCCACTCCAATCGTCCATTCCAGTCTGCGGGTAGGGTTTACATTATAATTGATGATGTTTCCGTTGCTCAATGCCCCGTTGGGGATGAATATTTCCTTATTGTCAGGCGTAGTAATGATGGTGTGGAAGATTTGAATCGCTTTCACCGTGCCAGCCATGCCTTGCGCTTCAATGAAATCGCCTGCCTTGAAAGGTTTCAGCAGTAAGATAATGATGCCCCCAGCCAGGTTGTTCAGGTTGCCGCTCATCGCCATGCCTATCGCTACGCCTGCCGAAGCCAGCAAAGCGGCGAAGGAGGTGGTTTCCACGCCCAGGCGGCCTGCTATGGCAATGATGAGCAGTATGGTCAGTGTGATATTCACGAAGCTCAGCAGGAAGGTCTTCACGCTTGTCTCCACCTTCCGCTTCTCCAGAATATTGCTTGTCAACCGCATAGCCACCTTGATCAGATAGTGGCCCACAATATAGATGAGGATGGCTCCGATGATGTTCCATCCGGCGTTCACACACCATGTTATCACATTCGTTAGTGCTGTTTCAATTTGGTTCATAAGTAGAATAGTTTTGTTTTTATGCTGCAAAGATAGTGAAAATCTAAAAAAATGCCTATCTTTGCACCGATTTCGTTTAGGGGTGCCTTAATATGACGGGCTGAGATCATACCCATTGACCTGATGCGGGTAATGCCGACGTAGGGAATAAGAAAGACAATGGATTTCCCCTTTTTATGTGTAACTTAAAAAGGAACTATACAATGAAGAAAAGACTGATGACGGCTGTATGCCTGCTTTGCGGCGGCATGCCGGCTGTGTTTGCGCAGACTGAGCCTCAAGACTCGCTGCGTGAGGTGATGCTCGATGGAGTGGAAGTGATGGCTACGCGGGCTTCCAAGAATACGCCTGTGGCTTTCACCAATATCTCGCGTGAAGAAATCAAGAAAAACAATCTGGGACAGGACTTGCCTTACCTGCTGTCGATGACTCCTGGAGCCATCACCACCAGTGATGCTGGAGCTGGTATCGGATATACAACTATCCGGGTGCGAGGCACTGACGCTACACGTATCAATGTTACTGCCAACGGCATTCCTGTCAATGATGCAGAGAGCCATGCCGTGTTCTGGGTGAATATGCCTGACCTCGCTTCCAGCGTGAAGGATGTGCAGGTACAGCGTGGCGTAGGTACCAGTACAAACGGAGCAGGTGCTTTCGGAGCCTCTATCAATATGCAGACGGGGGGCCTCTCTACCATGCCCTACGCTGAGCTGAATGCCTCGGCAGGCTCTTTTGGCACTCATAAAGAGACGCTCAACGCAGGTACTGGGCTCATCAACAACCATTGGGCTTTCGATCTCCGTTTGAGCAACATCGGAACTGACGGCTATATCGACCGTGCCAGCGTGAAGCTCAACTCCTACTACCTGCAGGGAGCCTGGTATGGAGCGCATACCAATATCAAGCTCATCACCTTTGCCGGAGAGGAACGCACTTATCATGCCTGGAACTATGCCTCGAAGGAGGAGATGGCGAAATACGGACGGACCTATAACTCATGTGGTGAGTATGTTGATGAAGACGGTCATTTGAATTATTACAAAGACCAGACCGACAACTATACACAGAAGAACTGGCAGTTGCTGCTCAACCACAGCTTCTCTGATGCCGTCAAGCTGAATGTGGGACTCCACTACACCAAAGGCGACGGCTACTACCAGGAGTATAAGATGGACCGCAAACTGGCGGAGTATGGCATGAAGCCTTATGAGGTGGATGGCGAGACGGTGAAGATAAGTGACCTGATTCGTAAAAAGATTATGGATAACTGGTTCCTGGGCGGAGTGTTCTCGCTGAACTATTCCCAAGGCGGATGGAACGTTTCACTGGGCGGTGGCTTCAACCGCTACGATGGCGACCACTTCGGCAAGGTGCTTTGGGTGAAGCAATCTGGTGGTGATGCCAACCCTGACCGTGATTATTATTTCAACAATGCCACCAAGAACGATGGCAATATCTACGGCAAGGCAAGTTATACCTTCCTCAACGGCTTGACAGCTTACGCTGACCTGCAGTATCGGCACATCGACTATAAAATCAAGGGCACGAATGACAAGATGGATGGCGACAACCACCAGTTTTTTGATGTGAATGAGCACTTCGACTTCCTCAACCCCAAGGCTGGCCTTTCTTGGGAGCTCAACCCACGTCACCGTGTCTATGGTTCTGTGGCTGTGGCGCATAAGGAGCCTACCCGCAACAACTATACTGATGGCAACAGTTTCGACCTGCCCAAGGCTGAACGCTTGCTCGACTATGAGTTAGGCTATAGCTACACGGGCTCTTGGTTCAGCGGTGGTGTCAATCTTTATTACATGAATTACAAAGACCAGCTGGTACTTACAGGTGAACTTAATGAGATAGGCGAGGCGATGGCAGTGAATATGCCCAGAAGCTACCGCATGGGCGTGGAACTGATGGCTGGCATCCGCTTGCCAATGGGATTCACCTGGGACGCTAACGCCACTCTGAGCCGAAACCGCATCAAGGACTTTACCGAAACCCTCTACGACGATGACACCTATGAGGCTTGGCGCATCAATCATGGCGACACCCATATAGCCTTCTCTCCAAGCGTCATTCTCAACAATCGCTTTGGCTATAACTACAAGGGCTTTGAGGCAGCCTTGCAGACTCAGTATGTCAGCCGTCAGTTCATGACCAATGCCGATGTCACAGAAACACTGCTCGACGCTTATTGTGTGAGTAACCTTCATTTGGCGTACACCTTCCACATGAAAGCCGTGAAGGACATCACCATCGGTTGCACCATATATAATATATTCAACGAAGAGTATGAGAACAACGGCTATGCCGGCAGTGGCTATTATACCGATGGCGGAAAGAAGGTGCGCTACAACTACGCTGGCTATGCCGCCCAGGCAGGCATCAATGCCCTGGCTCATGTAATCCTGAGATTCTGACCTATGCAGTTTGATTGGCTCGACATATTCACCACCGTCCTTGGGCTGCTCTACATCTGGCTGGAGTACAAGGCCCATATCGGACTGTGGATTGTAGGCATTATCATGCCAGCTCTCGATGTCTATCTGTATTACAATCACGGCTTGTATGGCGATGCCGGCATGGCTGTATATTATACGCTGGCAGCCGTCTATGGCTATATAGCGTGGAAGTTTGGCACCCGTCGAGAGTCCTCGCCCCTGAAGATCAGCCACACCCCTGCAAAGTTCTACCTGCCCATCCTGCTATTCTTCCTCGTGGCTTGGGGACTCACCTACTATGTGTTGATTAGCTGGACCAACTCCACGGTACCTGTGCTTGATGCCTTCACCAATGCCCTCTCCTTCGTAGGCTTGTGGGCTTTGTCGCGCAAGTACATCGAGCAGTGGTTTTTCTGGATTGTGGTCGATGCGGTCTGTACCATCCTTTATGTGCAGAAAGGCATCCCTTTCAAGGCGGCCCTCTATGGTCTTTATGTCATCATCGCAGTCTTCGGCTACTTTAAGTGGAAGAAGTTAATGAATGGATAATGGGAAATGGATAATGGTAAATTGAGAGTGTATTCAACGGTTCTTGCCGCAGGCGACTACCCGTCGCATGAAGTACCGTTGCAAGTCTTAGCCAATGCTGAGTGTGTAGTATGTTGTGATAGTGCGGCAGAGCGTTATCTGGCAGAAGGTCATGTGCCCGATGCCATAGTAGGCGATGGCGACTCCTTGTCTGCCAAGCTCAAAGAGTGTTATGCAGCCATCTGGCATCATGAAGCCGAGCAGGAGACCAACGACCTCAGCAAAGCCATCCGCTACCTGATGTCTCAAGGCAAGCGTCACATCGCCATTGTGGGAGCCACAGGCCAGCGTGAAGACCATACCCTGGGCAATATCTCCCTGCTTATCGATTATATGCGCTTGGGGCTTGATGTACAAATGTACACCGACTACGGTGTTTTCATCCCCTGTCATGATGACCAGTCATTCACCCTGTCAGTAGGGCAGCAGGTGTCCCTCATCAGTTTTGGTGCCACCGCTTTTCATGCCGAAGGGCTGAAATACCCTCTTTATGATTTCACCAACTGGTGGCAAGGCACTCTCAATGAAGCTGTCAGTGAGCGGGTCATCATCCATGCCGATGGCGACTACCTGCTCTATCTGCCTTATGTCTGAAAAACATCAATTGTTAGGTGTGATGAATAGCAAACAGACGGGGCTGTCGTTCAGAGACAGCCCCGCTATATATAATATAAGGTATGAATCACCACTTCACGCCAGACACCTTGGCAATCTTACGGATGATTTCCGTATTATCCATCTTGCCCTCGAACTCATGACAGCCTGCACCTTCTGCATAAACGGGCACATAAGCGGCAGTATGACCGCCTGTGGTCCACATCAGGTGTGCCTGCTCGGCAATGACGTACTTGGCTACCGTTGCCAGCTGCTCAGTCTTACTATACATGTTCTCGTCAAACTTAGCCCTGTTGTTGGTGAAAGTCTCTTCGAAGCAGTCACGCAGCTGCTTTTCCTGCTCCCAAGTGATGTCAAGCCCTTTCCAGAAGCCCATCTTCTCGCCCAGCAGCGCCTTGGCGTCTTCCCAGGTGACCTTCTCTTTCTTGCGCAGGTCTGTGATGTATCTTGAGAGTACGTCGATTGACTGCTTCTGATAAGAGAGGGCTTTGAGGTTCAAGGTATATCCACCGCTCTGACGGCCCATTGACAGGCCGCCCGTCTCATGGTCGGCAGTGATTACGATTAAGGTCTCCTTCGGGTGCTTCTTCAGGAACTCGTATGCCACCTTCACGGCATTGTCCATATCCTCCAGCTCGCGAACCATCGCACCGGCATCGTTAGCATGGCAAGCCCAGTCAATCTTTCCACCCTCTATCATAAGGAAGAAGCCCTTCTTGGCATTCTCCTTCATGAGGAAGTCGATGGCACTCTCGGTAATCTGGGCAAGGGTAAGGTCGCCTGGCTGGCGGTCTATGGCGTAGCGGAGGCTCTTCTGGTCGGCGTCAGCTTTCTCAATCAAGACCATCTTGCCGGCAGCGTTGCGCTTAGCTTTGTATTCATCCAGTCCGCGAGCCACGGTATAGCCAGCCTCGTCGATCATCGGGAAGATATTTGGCGCATCCTTTCCGTCAACGGTCTTGTCCGGTCTGAGGAAACCACTGCCGGCAAAGAAGTCGAAGTTAGACTTCGGCAGCCATGTGGCAATCTCATAATACATATTTCTGTAAGGCTCATGGGCGTAGAAAGCGCCAGGAGTGGCATGGTCAAGGCTCACTGACGTGGTGATGCCCACACGTTTGCCTGCCTTCTTAGCTTTCTCTGCGAAAGTCTCCACCGGATTCTTGCCGGCATCCACACCCATCGCGCTGTTATATGTCTTGACGCCAGATGAGAGGGCAGTACCGCCAGCAGCAGAGTCGGTGACGGAATTAGACGAAGAATGAGAGTTAGCCTGACTCGCCACAGAGAAAGAGGGGAAGCAGAGGTTCTTGATGCCTATGCGTCCTTCCAGTTCCGCCAGATACATCTCTGTAGTATTCACCTGGTTCAATCCCATACCGTCGCCGATGAAATAGAACACATACTTAGCCTGCTGGGCATTGATATGGCATACAGCAGCCATCACCAGCACAAACGCAACAAATAACTTTTTCATAGAAATCATTTTTTATAAGTTATAATGCAAAGGTAGCAGAAAAAAGTGTAATTACACACATACCTGATACTATAAAAGTGACTTTTGGGCGAGAAAAAAGAGGATTGCACCCTTATTTTAGGATTTGTTGTTACTTTTTTGCATTTGTTTAGAATATCAGAAACATAATACTTGTATATTTGTAACAGCTTTTGAAAATATGTATTTGTTAGAAACAACAACTGATCAAAACCTATGAATAAATTCGAATTTACAAAAGAGTTAGCTCGTCGATTACACATTACCGACACAGCAGCAAAAGCCTTTGTTGATTCATACAACAGGCTGGTAATTGACAAGATGGTAGAAGGAGAGGAAGTGAAGCTTCAGTATTTCGGCAAGTTTGTGCCTCACCGTCAGCCACAGCGTCCTGGACGAGACCCACGCAACGGTGAGTATCACGATATTCCAGAGCGGATGACTATTAAGTTCAAGGTAAGTACGAACGTTATTGACGAAATGAATCCTGAAGAAAAGACTGCAAAAAGAAGGAAAGTGAAGAAATAACATTTTGACTTCATATAAGAACTGCTTACTTTTAGGGGTATAGGGTATCATCTGATATCCTTTGCCCCTTTGCTCATTCAAAGGGCACTCCAATTGTTAAAATATCCAATAATCCGCACGCTGGCGATAAATCCATCCGCTTTTTGCAATGCCGATTAGGCAAAATTCATTATTTTTGCAAAAATAATAATCATCATAATATTTGAAACCTATGAACAAACTAATCGAAGGAATCATTGAACGCGCGAAGGCTGACCGCCAGCGCATCGTACTTCCTGAAGCTACTGAAGAACGTACCCTGAAGGCTGCTGACCGTGCCTTGGGCGATGACATCGCTGACATTATCCTGATTGGCGATATCAAGGAGATTCACCGCATGGCGGATGAGTTCGGTTTGAAAAACATTGGCAAGGCCACCCTGATTGATCCGCTGGACAACCCGAAGGCTGAGGAATATGCACAGCTGCTGGCTGAGCTTCGCAAGAAGAAGGGCATGACCATCGAACAGGCCCGCGAACTGGTGAAGAACCCGCTGTATCTGGGCTGTATGATTATCAAGACGGGCGATGCCGACGGACAGATCTCCGGTGCACTCAGCACTACGGGCGACACCTTGCGTCCTGCCCTGCAGATTATCAAGTGCTCTCCGGGCATTACGTGCGTGAGTGGAGCTATGCTGATGATTACCAACCAGCCGCAATATGGCGAGAACGGTGTGCTGGTAGTGGGCGACGTGGCCGTGACCCCGATGCCTGATGCCAACCAGCTGGCCCAGATTGCCGTTTGCACGGCTCAGACGGCTCGTGCCGTGGGTGGATTCGCTGACCCGAGAGTGGCCATGCTGAGCTTCTCAACCAAAGGCTCCGCTTCTCATGAGGTGGTTGACAAGGTGGTGGAGGCTACCAGACTTGCCAAGGAAATGGATCCGCAACTGAAGATTGACGGTGAACTGCAGGCTGACGCTGCATTGGTTCCGTCGGTTGGCAAGAAGAAAGCTCCTGGAAGTGAGATCGCAGGCAATGCCAACGTGCTGGTATTCCCTTGCTTAGAGGTGGGCAACATTGCCTACAAGCTTGTGCAGCGTCTGGGTGACGCCCTCGCTATCGGCCCGATTCTGCAAGGTATAGCAAGGCCGGTGAACGACCTGAGCCGTGGCTGCTCTATCGACGATGTATATTATATGATAGCCATCACAGCTTGCCAGGCTCAAGCTGCCAAGAAATAACATTAAAACCTTTTTGAATAATGAAGATCTTAGTTTTAAATTGCGGAAGCTCATCTATCAAGTACAAGCTGTTTGACATGAGCGACAAATCTGTCATCGCTTCGGGCGGCATCGAGAAAATCGGCCTGGCTGACTCTTTCCTGAAGTTCACCCTGCCTGACGGAGAGAAGAAAATCATACATAAGGACATTCCTGAACATACCGTTGGCGTAGAGCTGATTCTGCAGACACTGGTTGACCCTACCTACGGAGCCATCAAGAGCTATGACGAGATTAACGCTGTGGGACACCGCATGGTGCATGGCGGTGAGCGTTTCACAGAGTCGGTGCTGCTTACGCCAGAGGTGCTGAAGGAGTTTGAGGCTTGTAATGACCTGGCACCGCTGCATAACCCTGCCAACCTGAAGGGTGTGAACGCTGTGAAGGCTATCCTGCCGAACGTGCCTCAGGTCGGCGTGTTCGACACCGCTTTCCATCAGACGATGCCTGACTACGCTTATATGTACGCTCTGCCATACGAATTTTATGAGAAGTATAAGATTCGCCGTTACGGCTTCCACGGAACCTCTCACCGCTTCATCTCCCAGTATGTATGCGACTACCTGGGTGTCAAGAAGGAAGGACTGAAGCTCATCACCTGCCACATCGGCAACGGTGCCTCCATAGCCGCTATCAAAGACGGCAAGGTGCTGGATACCTCTATGGGTCTCACCCCTCTGGAAGGTCTGATTATGGGAACCCGAAGCGGTGACGTTGACGGTGGTGTAATCACATTCCTGGAGAATAAGCTGGGCATGGACGGGAGTCAGATGAGCGACCTGCTGAACAAAAAGAGCGGTATGCTCGGCATCACAGGCGTTTCAAGCGACATGCGCGAGTTAGAGGTGGCACAGAAGGAGGGCAACCCACGCGCTATCCTGGCTGACAAGATGTATAACTACCGCATCAAGAAATACATCGGCGCCTATGCCGCTGTATTGAACGGCGTTGACGTGATTGTCTTCACTGGAGGTGTGGGCGAGAACCAGGCAAGTATGCGTGCCCACACGCTGGAAGGCATGGAATACCTGGGCGTAAAGATTGACCCAGAACTCAATGCTGCTACCGTTAGGGGTAAGGAAGGCATTATCTCTACGGCAGACTCTAAGGTGAAGGTGGTTATCCTGGCTACCGATGAGGAGCTGATGATTGCTCAAGACACCATGAACATCGTGAATGCCTGAAAAAGGAAAGGAAATGATATGCTGCGCGAGAAAAATGCAACTTCTCGCGCAGTATTCGTTTCTTTTGGTCATTATCCTATAAAAGAAGTACCATTTAAAGTAAAGAAAGGGCATGGATATGAAGAAGGTTTTATTTGCAATGGCTTTGGGTTTCACTCTCGCAGGATGCGTGAGCGCCTATGATACCTATGACGGATATGGGTATAACGACTATGCCTATGGTTATGGCCAGGAGTATATCATCTACAACAACGGATACAGCTATGGCTATAACGCTGGTGTGATTGACGCCATTACCAACCGTATGGTACTGGAGATGGCTCTCGACCGTGCACGTGCGGCTCGTCTGCTGGAACTGAACAGGAGGTATTTCTATATCTTCCACAGCATGCCGAACTACAGCTTCGGATACTATACTTTCACTCCGGGTCCTCCTCCACGTGGCCCTTATGGTCCGGGTTACTACGGTGGGGCTAACCGTCCTCCTTACGGCGGGGGATATGGCGACCGTGGCGGCTACTACGGACGTGGACAGGGTGGTTACCGTTCAGACTATAGCGTAAACATGACTGACCGTGAACTGGAAGCTGCGGCTAAGGAATATACCCGTAGTGTGAAGTCAATCGTGGGAAGCCAGAACTACAGCAAGTTTGAGACCAGGGTTCGCTCTGACGCTAAGACCGCTAACCGGAAGGTGAACGCAGTAAGGGTGAATCCCGACCTGAATGCCGTGAGGAGCAATGCCTCGAATGGCACTGCTACCAATACTGGAACAGCAACCCGCACCCGTACGGGTACTAATGTACGCACGGACAACAGCGGTACTGCAGTTCGCAGCAATAGTAACGCCTCGGGTACCGGCAGCGGCGCCGGCACTCAGACCAAGAGGACTCGTGTACGCAGTAATTCCAACTCTACCGGAACTACTCCGACGACTACGAACACCAACGCTACCCGTTCTCGTGTTCGCAGTAGCTCAAGCAGCTCTGGCAGCGCGACTACTCCGACGCAGACCAACACAACCCGTTCTCGTGTTCGCAGCAGCTCAAGCAGCTCCGGCAGCACGACTACTCCGACGCAGACCAACACAACCCGTTCTCGTGTTCGCAGCAGCTCAAGCAGCTCCGGCAGCACGACTACTCCGACGACTACGAATACCAACACTACCCGTAGCCGTACGCGCACAAGATAACGGCGGTTCAAAGTTACAGAGAGAAGATAAACAATCAGCTTTCCGACGTAAGCAGCCTTTCCAATTCCTCTGCGTTGAGACGCAGGTGGAACTCACCCTTATAGGCTACGGAGATGCCCCCCGTCTCCTCACTCACGATGATGGCTAAAGCGTCAGTCCCCTGCGAGATACCCATACCGGCCCTATGGCGCAAGCCCAGTTCCTTAGGAATATCTAAGTCGTGTGATACGGGCAAGATACATCCGGCAGCCTTGATACGCTTGTGGCTGATTACCATCGCGCCATCATGCAGCGGACTGTTCTTGAAGAATATGTTCTCAATCAGCCGTTGGTTGATGTTGGCGTCAATCACATCGCCCGTCCGCACGATGTTGTCTAACGGCACATTCCGTTCCACCACAATCAAGGCTCCCACCTTTCCTTTCGCCATGCTCAGGCAAGCCATCACGATGGGCAGCACGTCTTCATGGGTGGTCTGCTTGCCTTTTCCTCCGGTGAGCAGCTTCACCAGGGCGCTGGCGTTATGGTGTGAGCCTAAGGAAAAGAGGAAATGGCGTATCTCTTCCTGGAACAGCACGATAATGGCCAGCACGCCCACACTCATCAGCTTGTCGAAGATAGAGCCAAGCAGTCTCATTTCCAGCACTTGTGTGACCACAAGCCAAGCCATCACGAATATCATCAGGCCTGTGAACACCTTCATGGAGCCTGTTGACTTCATCAGTTTATACAGGTAGTAGAGTAACACCGCTACCAGCAGGATATCGATAAAATCCTTTATGCCAAATTGAAAAAACACGGTCTTATAGCTTATTAATAGTCCTTAAATTCATATTCCTTCACAGCTTGCCAGAGCTTGACAGCCTCAACGGCTTGCTTCACGTCGTGTACCCTGAGGATATTGGCACCCTTGCTCAGGGCAATGGTATTCAATGCCGTAGTGCCATTCAAGGCATCCTCTGGAGTGATATCCAGCTTCTTGTATATCATCGACTTTCTGGACATACCCACAAGCAGGGGCAATCCAAAGATATCAAACTCATCCAGATGGGCGAGCAGCTCATAGTTGTGCTCCACCGACTTGCCGAAGCCGAAGCCAGGGTCGAGTATCACGTCGTTCACCTTCAGCTCATGCAGGCGCTTTACCTTGGCTGCCAGACTGAGCATCACCTCACGCAAGACGTTTTCATATTGCGGGTTCTGCTGCATGGTCTGCGGATTGCCCTGCATGTGCGTTATAATATAAGGTATGCGCGCACGTGAGATGGTCTCGAACATCCTTTCATCCAGATCGCCTCCGGATATGTCATTGATCATCGAGACACCGAATTCACTGATGCACATCTGTGCCACGTCTGCCCTGAAAGTATCTACAGACACGATGGCGTCAGGGACTTCCCTGCGGAGAATATGCAACCCCTTGCGAAGCCTCTCCATCTCCTCCGCCACAGGTACGCCGGCTGCGCCGGGACGGGATGAATAAGCCCCAATGTCAATCATGTCACCTCCCTCATCCACAATCTGCCTCACCCTTGCCGCTATCTCCTCTTCAGTCTGCCTACGGCTTTCCTGCAGGAAAGAATCCGGCGTGATGTTCAGTATCCCCATCACCCTTGGCACGGAGAGGTCGAGCAGCTGGCCGTTGACATTTATTGTTCCTGTAAACATAACTTTCTGTTAATTTGATTACAAATGTAAGAAAAAAAGCCTACTTTTGTACTAATAAAACTCAGAAAATATGATAGAAAGGTTGTATGACATATTCCAGCAATGCAGTTGTGTGACTACTGATAGCCGCAACTGTCCGCAAGATTCGCTATTCATCGCCCTGAAAGGCGCTAATTTCAACGGCAATGCCTTCGCGTCAAAAGCGTTGGAGGCAGGCAGCAGGTATGTGGTCATTGATGAAGAGGAATATCTGCCGGCAGGAGATGAACGGTACTTTCTGGTGGACGATTGCCTCCAGGCTCTGCAGCAGCTCGCCAACTATCACCGCAGACAGCTGGGAGCACCCGTGCCTTCTGTTCCTGATGCGCATACAGGCATTCCTGTAATCGGCATAACAGGCACAAACGGAAAGACCACCACCAAGGAACTGACGGCTGCTGTGCTCTCGAAGAAATACAGGGTGCTTTATACCCAGGGCAACCTCAATAACAGCATTGGCGTGCCTATGACCGTCTTGCGTCTGAAGCCTGAGCATCAGATAGCCATCATTGAGATGGGAGCCAGCCATCCTGGCGATATACAGGAACTGGTGAATGTCTCGGAGCCTAACGTGGGACTTATCACCAATGTGGGCAGGGCTCACCTGCAAGGCTTCGGCTCGTTTGAAGGAGTGAAGCGCACCAAAGGTGAGCTGTATGATTTCCTCAGGCAGACAAACGGAGAGGTGATTGTCAACGCTGACAGCACGGACCTGATGCAGATGGTTAAAGAGAGAGGGCTGGAGAGAGTGACCTGCTATGGCGGCCAGGCTGAAGGCGTAGCCGTCAGGGGCAGAATCGCTGAGCATAGCGCCTTGCTCCATTTCCAATGGAAAACGGAAGAAGGAGAGTGGCACGACGTGCAGACACATCTGATAGGCGACTACAACCTGAGCAATATGCTGGCCGCCATCAGCTTGGGGTTGAAATACCATGTGCCCGAAGACCTTGTTTGCGAGGCATTGCAAGAATATGAGCCACACAATAACCGTTCGCAGCTTACAAAGACTGAACGCAATGTCCTGATTGTGGATGCTTACAACGCCAACCCTACCAGTATGAAGGCAGCCATCGACAATTTCCATCTGCTGGATGCTGACAACAAGATGCTTATATTGGGAGAAATGCGTGAGTTGGGAGCTGACAGTGCCCAGGAGCACAGGCAGGTCATACGGCTGATTCAGGAGTATGGGTTCAAGGATGTTATATTGGTAGGTCAGGAGTTTATGTATGAAGGAAATCCGTTCCGTTGTTTCGCCGATGTGGAAGCCCTCAAGGAAACCCTCAAGGAACAGCAGCCCCAGGGCAAGTGCATCTTGATCAAGGGCTCAAACGGCACCAGACTATTTACCCTTCCCGAACTTCTTTAACTGGCTTGGAAACAGATATCTGGCGGCAATGGCTGCCAGGATCACGCCTGATGAATTGGCTGCGAAGTCCAGCCATTCGCCACCGCGATGGTCCGTGCAGTACTCCTGTGCCAGTTCCACGATGCCTCCGTAAAGCAAAGGGCAGAGGAAGGCGCCTATCCAGGCGTGCCACATGGGAGCCTGCGTCTTGACTCTGCCACGCAGGAATTCCCACCAGAGCAGACCGGCCATCAAGAAATACATAGCCGTGTGCACCAGCTTGTCGATACCGATGACTTTATCCAACTGCGTATGTGGAGGCCTGAAAAAAGACAGATAAGTGACCAGCAGAATGATGGCGAGAGAGCATGGATAACGACTGATAAACGATTTCATTGCCAATTTATTTTAAAAACTGTCGCAAAAGTACGAATAATTATGTAATTTTGCATCCAAATTTTAAGAAAACGGTATAGATTGACATAAAATTATAGATTCATGAGTGTGGAGAGCAGAGCAAACTTTGGCAGTAAGATAGGTGCGATACTGGCGGCGGCAGGGTCGGCGGTAGGCTTGGGCAACATCTGGCGTTTCCCTTATCAGACAGGGAATGACGGAGGTGCGGCCTTTATCCTGGTATATATTGTCTGCATCCTGTTCTTCGGCATTCCTGTCATGATAGCCGAGTTCACCATCGGCAGGCACTCACGTTCCAATACGGCGAGGGCCTATCAGGTACTTGCCCCCGGCACCCAGTGGAAATGGGTAGGCAGGTGGGGCGTGCTCACAGGTTTCCTCATCCTGGGTTACTATGCTGTGGTGGCTGGCTGGACACTGGAGTATTTCCTACAGGCGGCGGGCAACACCTTCATAGGCAAGACGCCTGAACAGTTCGCAGAGTCATTTGACACCTTCACGGCCAGCCCGTGGCGGCCAGCCTTTTGGCTCGCCGTCTTTATGGTAGCTACCCATTACATCATCGTAAAAGGTGTGCAGCAAGGCATCGAGCGTTCTGCCAAGATCCTGATGCCCATCTTGTTCATCCTGCTCATCATCATGGCTGTCTGCTCCGTGCTCTTGCCAGGCTCAGGTCCAGGCCTGGAGTTTCTGCTCAAGCCCGACTTCAGCAAGGTCAATTCCGGAGTCTTGCTTTCCGCTATGGGGCAGACCTTCTATTCGCTCAGCCTGGGTATGGGGTGCCTCTGTACTTACGCCTCTTATTTCCAGAGTGACACCAACCTGACGAAGACGGCCCTCAATGTAGCCGGCATTGACAGCCTGGTCGCTATATTGGCAGGTCTGATTATCTTCCCTGCCGCATTCTCGGTAGGCATCCAGCCGGATGCAGGCCCCAGCTTGGTTTTCATCACCTTGCCCAACGTGCTGACACAAGCCTTTGCGGGCTTGCCTTGGCTCACTTATATCCTCAGTACGGCTTTCTACCTGCTGCTGGCTCTTGCGGCATTGACCTCTACCATCTCCATGCATGAGGTGGTTACCGTTTATCTGCATGAGGAATTTAAGATGAGCAGGAGTAAAGCGGCCTTGCTGGTAACCTCCGTATGTGGTCTGATAGGTGTCTTGTGTGCCTTGTCTATGGGTGTCGGCAGGGAATATACCTTCTTCGGCATGACCCTGTTCGACCTGTTTGACTTCGTGACAGCCAAGCTGATGCTGCCTATCGGCGGCTTCTTCATCTCCATCTTTACGGGATGGTATCTCGATAAGAAGATCCTGCGTGAAGAGCTGAACAGCGGCGGTGAGTTGCCTGCGTTCATCTATAAGGCAATCGTGTTCATCCTGCGGGTGGTGGCGCCTATCGGCATAGGTTTCGTCTTTATCAACGAATTAGGCATCCTGTAAGCGCTTTCGCCCCTATGTGGCAATTTATCAAGGATTTCCATAGTTATCGGCCAGATGAGAAAAGAGCCATTGTCTTGTTGCTCAGCCTTATTGTGCTTACCATTGGAGCTACGGTAGTATTTGAACGGATGCGTCATGCCGGTGAGACAGCCGTTGACACTTCCGCCCTGCAGGCTTTCGCAGATTCCATCCGGCGGCAGGACAGTCTGAAGGTGTCTCGCCATTCCCGGCACTATACCCAAGCCCGGCAGGTAGAGAAGGTATTGCGGCCCTTTGACCCCAACACGGCTGATTCCGTCACCTTGAGAAAGCTGGGGCTGCCTTACTGGATGGCTGGCAATGTCTTGAAGTACCGTGCCAGGGGAGGGCGATTCCGTGAGGCGGCTGATTTCCGCAAGATCTACGGCATGAGCGACGAGCTGTTTGAGGAACTGAAGCCTTATATAGAGATTCATCAGCCTGCTGACAGGCCATTGGCTGATGAGGCACAACCTGTTAAGCCAGACAGCGTGCATTCCTTATTGCCTGACACATTGCCCCGTCATGAGGTCATAGAGAAATATCAGCCAGGCACCCTGGTGGACCTGAACAAGGCTGATACTACCGAATTGAAGAAGATTCCGGGCATAGGCAGCGGTATTGCCCGTATGATTGTGAACTACCGTAATCAGTTGGGAGGCTTTTATCAAGTGGCACAGCTTCGGGAGATTAATCTGGATGCCGCACGGCTGAACGCCTGGTTCAGCATCGATGAGGCTGATATCCGCAGGATTCCGGTCAACAAGAGCAGCGTTGACAGGTTAAGACGGCATCCGTACATTGATTTTTACCAGGCAAAGGCGATGGTAGAGCATCGCAGAAAGCATGGCGACTTGAAAAGCATGAAACCCCTTGTGCTCTACGAGGAGTTCACGGAGCACGATCTGGAGCGGATAGGGCATTATCTCAGCTTTGAGTAGGAAGGGGGGCTATGCCTGAACGATTCTGCCGTCTTTGAGGTGGATTGTCCTGTCTGTCATCCGGGCAAGGCCTTCGTCATGGGTCACTATCACGAAAGTCTGGCCCAGACGGTTTCTCAAGTCAAAGAAAAGCTGATGCAGTTCCATCTTATTCTGGCTGTCCAGGCTTCCTGAAGGCTCATCGGCAAGCACCACGTCAGGATGATTCACCAAGGCACGGGCAACAGCCACACGCTGTTTCTCACCTCCTGAAAGCTCATTCGGCTTATGGTCAGCCCTGTCTTGCAGTCCCATGAACGAGAGCAGGTCCATGGCTTCCTTCTTAGCCTCCTGCATCCCTTTCCCGGCTATGAAGGCGGGAATCATCACATTCTCAATCGCCGTAAACTCAGGCAGGAGCTGGTGAAACTGAAACACGAAGCCAATGTGCAGGTTCCTGAATGAAGAAAGCTCTTTCTCCTTCATGCGGAGCACATCCTTGCCATGAATCAACACCTCCCCTTTGTCAGGAGCATCGAGTGTCCCCATGATCTGGAGCAAGGTGGTTTTGCCAGCCCCGCTGGGCCCTACGATGCTTACCACCTCTCCTTGAGTGATGTCTAAGCTGATGTCGCGCAGCACTTCTAAGTTGCCGAAACTCTTGGTTATTCCTTCCAGATGAATCATCTCTATTGTCTTTTAAGCCATTTGTAAATTCTCCTGCCAACCTTCTCATACAGCGGCACGTCAACACTTCCGATAGGCTTGGAGAAGGTGATGGTTTCCTTTACCGTATCGCCAATCTGGTCTGGGAACACCAGCATCAGACTGTTGTTGTTGAAATAAGTGTTGATCTGGCTTGGCAGATCTTCAAACAGAGGGTCGTATGAGATTGACCCTCTTCGCGCACTGATGATTACCAGCAGATGGTCATAGTTCACATGCCCGGTCAGCAACAGCAGGTCATCCCAGTTCTCCAGGCTGGAGAAGCTGGTCAGCGTCTGCTTATACTTGCTTTCCAGGAAACTCTGTATATAGCCGGTGGTCTTTTCCGTAGCGAAGAAATGCACCCTGCAGCCCAGAGAGGCTCCCATGCGGCAACAGTTGCGCAGCCATTTCTGGAAACCTGCCTCATACTCGGCTTTCGGGGGTACTGCCACCACAATGCGGCGGATGGTATTGAGCGGCATGAGGAACTTGGCCACAATCACCTCGCGGTGTATGCTTTTCAGCAGGTTCTCCGTCACCTTGCCATAGAACGAGTCCATGATGTTCACCTTCCTGTGGAGGCCCACCACCACGCAGGAAGCATCCTGTTCCTTAGCCGTATGAATGATGCCTGAAGACACGTTCACGTCATACCGGCTCAGCTGTACCAGCTCCACGTTGGCGCCAGCCGTAGCTTTCGCGGCTTTCTCTAAGCAAAGCCTTCCTCTCATTCCCGCCCTCTCAGAGTCAGCCGTGTCGGTCATCACGTGCAGGGCAAGGATATTGTCTTCAAACTTAGCGCTTCTGATCATTAAGGCCAGGTCCATCAGGTAATCCACCGTGTCGAGGTAGGCAAGCGGTATCAGGATCTTTTCCGTAGAGCGTTTCAGATGTTCGTCTGGCTGCGTCTCATCCATCGCTATCCGCCTGGCGGCCTTATCCGTTACAAAAGAGCTTACGGTGCAGGTCACCAGGATGAGCAGGATGGTTCCGTTCAGCACATCCTCGTTCAGCAGCCTGCTCCCGTCGGGCAGGATGATGTTGTAACCCACCATCACGGCGGCCAGCGTAGCGGCAGCCTGGGCCGTACTCAGTCCGTATATCAGCCTACGCTCTATGCCTTTCATTCTGAAAATCTTCTGCACCAGGAAGGAAGCAAGCCACTTGCCTGTCAGGGCCACCGCAATCATCACTCCCGCCACCTCAATGGCATTGAAGCTCCCGAACAGCACTCTCACGTTGATGAGCATGCCCACGCCAATCAGGAAATAGGGGATGAACAAGGCGTTGCCCACAAACTCCAGATGTCCCATCAGGGGAGACACATGCGGAATCATCCTGTTCAGGACCAAGCCAGTCAGGAAGGCTCCTAAGATGCCCTCCATGCCGGCAAACTCCATCATCGCTGCGGCTAAGAACACCATGGCCAGCACGAAGATGTACTGAGTCACCACCTCGTCGTATCTGCGGAAAAACCAGCGGGCAATGCGAGGGAACAGGATGATGATGATGGCGCCGATGAGGATAACCTTGCCCAACAGCAAAAGCCAGAAGGCCCCGTCTGTATCACCTTTGAACATGCCGGCTACCACAGCCAGTACCAGCAGGGTCAGTGTGTCAGTCACTGCTGTCCCACCCACAGCGATGCTCACGCTTCGTTGATTGGACACGCCATATCTGATGACGATGGGGTAGGAGACCTGGGTGTTGGAGGCATACATACTGGCCAGCAGCACTGAGGTCGCCACTCCGTAGTGCAGGAGGCTCAGGTTAGTGAAGAAACCGATGAGAATGGGTATGGCAAAGCAAAGCAAGCCCAAGGTCAGTGCCTTGTATTTGTTTTCCTTAAAGTCGTTCATGTTCATTTCCAGACCGGCCAGGAACATGATGTAGTAGAGGCCCACCTTGCCAAACAGCTCGAAACTGCTGTCGCGGGCCAGGATATTGAAGCCATGCTCGCCTACAAGCAGGCCGGCTATGATCATGCCGATGATATGAGGAATACGCAGCTTGTCGAGTACGATAGGGGCGAACAGAATCATGACCAGCACAAGGAGGAATATCCATGTGGGGTCAGTAATCGGGAAGGTTATGTATTGGTAAATCCAGTCCATCTGCCTGCATATTCGCTTATCAGCATACAAAATAACGAAAAAGTTTCCAACTATACGAATTTTTCTTATAAACCTAAATTCCGCAGCACTTTAATTTAACTTTCTTTATAAGTACCTGATCAACAAAAAGTTGCTCAGGATTTGGTCATGTCAGAAATTTCACTTACCTTAGTGCTGCAAATCAAGACAAGCAAAAATCATCAATGACATGGCTAAGGTAAGCATAAAATCTGAGAAAATCACCGCTTTTGGTGGTATATTTTTCGTCTTGGACAAATTTGACCGTATTCTGTCCTCTGTAATCGACTCCCACCTGGGACTTCGCAGTAAGCTTATTGGCTATCAGTACAGCGAGATAATACGGGCCGTCTTCTCCGTTTTCTGCTGTGGCGGCGACTGTATGGAAGACCTCAACCTGTATCTGAAGGACGT
>JAFUVZ010000069.1 GCA_017471185.1 Bacteroidaceae bacterium | reverse complement strand
TTGGGCTGATGATAGTAATCGGCTATCAGCGGGGCAGAGAACCACAAAATGACGTAGATCGCCGCACCAGCCAAGATATTAAACCAGAAAACCGCATTGTAGTCGTTGTGGGTGGGTGACTTCAGATTGATCAGTCCCGTCTTGAAACCACTCGACTGCAGCTCATTGGCAATCACAGAGAAGACGGCCAACATGGCTGTCATTCCGTAATCTGAAGGATCGAGCAGACGGCCCAGGATAATTCCAAAAGCCAGTCCGAGCAACTGCTGCACGCCGTTGTTCATCCCGCCCCAGAAGAGCCCCTTTGCCGTCTTCTCCTTTAAGGATTCCATAATCGACGACAAAGGTACGACAATTTTTTCAATTATCAGCCATTAATATCCAGGATTCTGCTGATAAAGTCCCTCACGCACCTCAATTTGTGACTGTGGAATCGGGTAGAGGTACATATCTGCTGTCACACGACTGGCAAAGGCTGCATAGGTACCATTAACTGTATTATCGTCGTTGATAAACATATTCTTTAATGTCTCCACATATTTGTTCTGACGTACAAGATCAAACCAGCGATGTCCTTCTTCTGCCAATTCGTAACGTCGTTCATTAGCAACAGCCTCTTGGAACTCATCAGCACTCAATTCGTCAATTTCTTCTAATCCTGCTCTCCTTCGGATTTTGTTCACCATCTCGTAACCTTCTTCAGTGGTCCCAACGCATTCTGCATAAAGCAGCATCACATCTTCTAGACGAATGACTGGATAGTTTTGTGGCCAATATGAACGATCTACGATGGTTGCATCCATGTCAGTGTAGCCTAGCTCTGCTCGTTTCAGTTTGTTCTCGAAGAACTTGACATAGAAAGTATTACCTGTAGGTGTGAAGTCCTCATTGTCCTCTCCTTTGCTGGTACGGATATTCATAGTTCCACCAATCCGTCGATCTATGTATTCATTTGTAGTGTCATTTCGCTCAATGAAATGGTTCTGCAATCCTTTCTCTATGTAGACATGTGTACCAGTCACAAGGCTTCTGGCACACCAATCTGTACCAGGGTTAGAGGGCACAGAGAGACAGACCATAGGATTGCCTTCGTTCTTCTCGGCAATATACTGAATCTCGAAAATAAAAAACTTATTGTCGTTCTCATGTATCCACATGTGGTTCCAATCTTCTATCGTTGATGCCCAGTATTTTCCATTCACGGCAGCAGCGTCAATGACAGCCTTAAGCAGAGTGGCTGCCTCTGCTTTCTTTTCTGTCTGATTGATTGGAAAGCCTGCCATAGTAAGATAAACCTTGCCTAACAAGGCTTGAGCAGCAATCTTCGTGACGCGCTCAGAATGAGTTGCCCCAAGGAAGTCAACTGCCGTCTCTGCTAAATTCCCCACTGCAAACTGTAAATCAGGCACGATAATCTGCTCATATATGTCCTTTGCCGGACTTTGTTGAAGACTGAACGCTTCCTCGGTTGTCAAGGCATGAGTTGCTGCAGGAATGTTTCCAAAGAAGCGTACCAGATCGAAATATGCCAAGGCTCTAATGAACCGTGCTTCAGCTTTATATTGTTCCTTGACCGCATTATCTTCAAATTCCACATTTTCAATCTTATCAAGCAGTGTGTTAGCTGCTGCTACACAAGCATAATAGGCTGCCCAACAGTTTTTGACAATATTATCGGTTAATAAACCGTTGGCATTAAACGTGGCAATGTCCACATAGTCATTCTGTTTCACGTCAGCCGTGATCCAGATATTGTCAGACCGCATCTCACTCATGGTAAACATATATTGTGGCAATGGTTTAAGATTACCATAAAGGCCTGTGAGGGCACGATCGATTTGTGATTCCGTTGAATAAAATGTATTGGTTCTGATACTATTAGTAGGTTCTACATCCAGATAGTCGCTACAGGAAGTAAACAGTAAACAGCCTATCATAGAGAATGACGCGCTAATCATGCGCCAGACTCTTCTATTTATCTTGATTGTTTCCATATATGTTTCGTTATTTAGAATTGAAAATTTACGCCTAAGTTGAAAGTACGAGCCTGGGGATAAGCTCCATAGTCATAGCTGCTGATACGAGAAGTGGAGTTGTTTGACTCAGGAGAATATCCACCATCATAATTGTCAATCATAAAGACATTCTCCACACTCGCATTCACACGGATGCTCTTTACATAGAATTTCTTAGGCATCTTGAAGCGATAGCCTATATTCACATTCTTCAGTTTGATGAAGTCACTGCTGTAAAGCCAGCGATTATCATATTCCTCACTGATACCACTGACCCAGGCATTTGGCGTTTGTCCGTCGCCGGTGTCACTCTCAGAAAACCACATGTTTCTCCACTTTTTCAAAACGTTAATGGAGGTTCCCATACCCTGACGGTCAAATGCGCGCCCAAGAGCACCATAGATCTTGCCACCTGTCTGAGCTGTAATTAGGAAGGAAAAATCCCAATTCTTATATTTGAAGGTATTTGTCATACCGTATGTGAATGTTGGCTGGGGATGCCCCATATACACACGATCGGCTTCTGTAATTTGACCATCACCATTCGCGTCGCGATATCTGACAGAGCCCACTACACTACCTGTCTGTGTTGGGTAGTTCATCAAGTCGGCCTCAGAGTTGTAGACACCCACGGCATCATATAGATAATATTCGCCAGCAGTACGTCCAACCTCAATCACCTGAGTCGAACCGTCGTAACCTGTGTAGATGGTGGAGTTGGCACCAAGATCTTTCACTTTATTCTTATTATAGCCAATAGAGAGACTTGTAGTCCAACGCAGCTTGCCTGTCAGATTCTCGGTCTTCAATTCCAATTCAACACCCTGGTTCTCGATATTTCCAACATTAGTATAACCACTGGTGTAACCCATATCGGCAGGGAGCGTGATTTTGTAAAGCATATCACGGATACTCTTCTTGTAGTAATCTACAGCTAGGGAGATACGGTTGTGGAAGAATCCCAGATCAAGGCCAACATTCCATGAGTCAGTCTTCTGCCAACCTAACTCCTCGTTGTCACGGCTACTGGGTGTGTAACCTGTAATTAAGTTCCCGTCCTGCGAATAGTTGCTTTCAGTCAGCATACCATAGGCAGAGTTTACTGGGATGGCATTTGAACCATTGACACCATAACTAACACGTATCTTTGCCTGATTCATCACCCAGCTCTCTTTCCAGAAATGTTCATTAGAAAGACGCCATGCCGCACTGATGGCAGGAAATGTACCCCAATGGTTCTTGGCTCCAAAACGACTACTACCATCCCGACGGATACTTCCTGTCAGCAAATAACGACTGTCAAAGCCATATTCTGCGCGGGTAAAATAGGAAATCAGTCTGTCTTGTGTTGTAATGGTTGTGTTCGCTGTCGTTATTCTGGCAGTATTCATATCAAAGCCTTCTATGGCATCATTGGGGAATTGCGTTGCGTTCAAAGTCCATGATGATCCGTCACGAGTATTCTCTAAGGAGGCACCAGCTACAACGTTCAGATGATGCATACCAAATGTCCTATCAAAGGTCAACAAAACCTGACCTAAATATTTATGGGTACGACTACCATTCCAGCGGCCTGTAGTATAATATCCTTCAGGATAGCTGGCCCAATAAGAACTGAGAGAACCCGGTACAAAGCGATGACGTTCACTGTTATTAAACAACCATGAGCCAAGGATTTCACCTGTCAGACCTTTCGTTATCTGATAGCGAAGGAAGGCAGAGGCATTGATACGAACGCTCTCAGAGCGGTATTTGGTACGTTCCATCACCTCAACAGGACTGGTGCCGCCTCCTGCATAGATATAGCGGGAATAAGGCTCTGCACCAGTATGGATGCCAACACCAGGTTCTGCCACAGGTGTCATGGTCAGAGCCGACATGGCAGCATTATCCTTACCATCTACATCTCCTCCTTTCGTCACGCTGAATTGTGGTGCTAAGTCAACGCCAATAGTCAATTTGTCAAACAGTGTCGTCTGCGCAGACAGTTTCAAGTTAATTCGTTGGAAATTTGTCGTGATGACAATTCCTTCTTGGTTGACGTAACCTAAAGAGGCACGGTAGTTACTTGTCTTATTTCCTGATGAGACACTTAGATTATAGCTCTGTGCAAAAGCAGTCTGGAAGATTTCTTTCTGCCAGTCAATGAGTGCCAGACCTCCATAATCTGGCATAGACCAACGAGGATCATTTACATAATTGGTGCCACTGGTGAAACGTAGCCGTGTCATATAATCGTCGTTAGCCGTAGCACCTTGTGTACCATAGTTGTTTACATATCGCACATCATTCGACTTACTTCTCCACTCTATCCACTCCTCGGGTGACATCACGCCAATATATCGTTCTGGAGACGAAAGTGAGAAGTCGGCCTTAAAACTGACATTCACTTTACCGTCGTCAGAGCCTTTCTTACTTGTGATGATAACGACACCATTGGCTCCACGACTGCCATAGATGGCTGATGAAGAGGCGTCTTTCAACACCTCAATACTTTCAATATCCTGTGGATTGAGTGTAATAAGGTCGAAGTCGTCATCCATGGGGACACCATCTACGACAAATAAGGGATTACTCGTTCCATCCTCATTGATACTCGTGGCCCCACGTACGCTGATCTGCACACCGCTGCCAGGTGCTCCACTTGTAGTTCGTACCTCTACACCAGCCAGTTCTCCTTGTAGAGCACTGGCAATGTTTGATACAGGACGATCTGCCAGATCATCACCCTTGACTTGTGCCACGGCGTTTGTCACATCTCCTTTCTTGACTGAACCATAACCTACAACCACTAACTCTTCCATCATATTGGTGTCTTCTGACATGACAACATTGACTGTATTGCCTTTTAGGTTTACCGTCATCGTCTTGTAGCCAATATAGGTAATGGTCAGTTGCTTGGTTCCTTGCGGAACGTTCAATTGGAATTTGCCGTCTAAATCGGTGACGGTTCCTCCTTGTTCACCATAAGGCTTTACGGTGGCACCGATCATCGGTTCTCCCATGGTGTCGAGAACAGTTCCCGTCACTTTTTTCATTTCCTGTGCCGTCATCGCCACAGCCATGGCGAGAAGTACAAATGTTGTCAGTAGTTTATTTCTCATATACTGTTTTTATTAATAATTTCTTTCCATAACCTGGGTGAACTCATTCCAATATGCGGTTTCCAGATACACGTCGCGATAGCCTCTGGGCACCACGATACGTTTACGATCTGTCTGGTTTGCAATAGAACCCGTTAATAATGGTGGGGTTGTCGATTTGATATTAAGTGTTAATCGTTTCCAGTTTGACTCACCATTTGCATTATAAGAGCAGAAGCAGAGAGGACCGATCTCCTTGACAGACTCAGGAATGTCCAATTCCACTAGAGAACGGCATCCGCCAAAGGTACTACTGCCTAACTTCGTCAGCGACTCCGGAAGACTTACCATCAAAAGACCACTGCAATTGAAGAATACAGAATCAGAAAGTTCTGTCACTCCAGAGGGAATATCTATATATGTCACCCTACTGCATCCTGAGAATGCGTTCGGCCCAATGTTCTTCAGCGAAGACGGCAAGGTGAGTTTTGTGAGACCACTGAGCCCGCTGAATGCCCCTGCGGGAATATCCGTTATGCCTTCAGGAATGGTCAGTCTCTCCAGTTTCGTACAACTTTTAAAAGCATCCTTTCCAATTTTGTTCAGGTGCTGCGGCATGTGGATGGTCGTCATAGCTTTGCAATTCTGGAAACAATAGTCAGGTATAGCTGTCAGCCCTTCAGGCAGGGTAACTTCCAGCAAAGCCGAACATCCGAAGAATGCCATCTCTCCTACAACTTTGACACTTGATGGTAGGGTCAATCTTGTAAGCTGGGTATTGTTAATAAAAGCAGCCTCTGTTACACCTGTCACCAGATACGAGTTACCACTGAAAGATATGCTCGACGGAACTATGATGTCGCCGGTATAGTCGGTAAGGGCATAAGTATTGTTTTCAGTCTTATGCATGGGGTTGCGCCGATCATAGGTCACACTGACTGTTCCGTCGTGATTATCAAGGAAAAACATCTTCGTTCCGTTGACATCAACAATCATCATATCTCCTGACAGGATATCTACGTCACCATTTGGCGACTCCTTGCTGCAGGAAGTTGTCAGTAGTCCACAAGCTGTTACAAGACCGATTGAGAATAGTCGGCAGATTCTTTTTCTCATTGTATTCTTCTTTTATTTGATGATTATCTTCTTACCATTATGTATATATAGCCCTTTTTGTGTTGGCTTCTGATGGATTTTGCGTCCTTGTAAGTCGTACCACACATTCTGGGTTCCAGAATAATCTTCACAGGTATTCACAGGAGGAATTATCCCCGTTGCTCTGATATAAATCTCTGCTCCCGCCAATTCTCTTAATCTTGTGATAGTAGCTTGATATGACTCGAAAGAGCATCCTAAACCCAAGTAGTTCTTTTGCCTCATCACTGCCAGGGTCGTTTCTGAAAGCATACCGTCATCATCACGTGGTGCAATAAAATCAGCAACCTTTGTGCTCTCAAAAATAGAGTTTCCATATGCAGTATAAGCCCAGCCGCCACTGTTCTTGTCTACCCAGTAGAAAGTATTACCAGTCAGGATGTTATAACTATGGTCGCCTCGTAATGAAGTCACATGGTTGTCTTTTCCATCGCTTACCATAGAGAGATTATATTCCAAGCGATGATTATAGCCATTCACATCAACGGCTTCGTCTTTACCAGGTCCCATACGGTTCACCAGACTATAGTTGAAACTACCATTGCGATAGGAAGTGTTTTCATGAAACCAGACACCTCCTAGATGGTGGTTACTATAAATGCCGTTTGTTTTGTTTGATGCTGCAATGCAATGATACACTTCGTGCATCGGCACACTTTTACTATCTATTTTAACATTCACAGTATCCATGCCATATCCACCTGCCTTAAATCCATTGCCGTCACCTCTTCCCTTATTGTCCGCATCATATCCGTTCTTATAGGCAATACTATAGCAGAAAGTTGTCTTAGAAAAGCAGTTTATCAGGTCATAGCCATCATCAGCATTATTCCACGCACGACAACCAATAAAGACATTTCCAGGACTATCGTTATTAACATGACAACCAAACCCATCGTTGTTACCCCCAGTACCCATAGCTCCTTCCCGAGGAATGTCTCCGTCTTTCGGAGTCAGATCAGTCAATGGGTCGTAGTTATTATATCCATCGCAGTTGACGAACAAGTTGCAGGCAGATTTCTTTGTCAGATAAAACCCAATGCCCATACCATCATGACAGGCAATGTTCTCAAAGGTATTGAAACTGCCGTTAGTTACACGGATATTTTCCGACTGCGTCTTTCTGGTACTGCCGTGTAAACTTGCATCCACCTGTATACCAACAACCTCGAAGTTTTTAAGTATCAGGAAATCGCCTCTTACTAGGAACCCTGTTATGCGGAAGCCCTCCATGGAGACTTGTGTGAGGTCAAAAACCGGTCGTTTTCCCGTCTCTTTATCAATGACGCCGATATAGTAGATGGGTGTCTCTAGATCTCCACTCTTATTCAAATCAAAGACCACTTTGTAGGTAACAGTCGAGCTGGCCACCTCTTCACCCATGACATCGTCATTGGTCAGTTTGTATGTTCCAGGCAGGATGAATACAGTATCGCCAGGTACTACCAGTGTCTGGGCTACGCTGAGCGTTGCAAATGCTTTCTTCGCAGTCAGACCGCTGTTAGAATTATTGCCCTTAGGCGAGATATAGTAACTTGTGGCTTTTGCCGACAGCATAGTCGACAACATGAGTGCCATCATCAATACCTTTTTCATTCTTTCATCTTAATTACTGTTTCTACCGAAGTAAACTTTCTTACCATCTCTGATATAGAACTTACCGGGTTGGATAATATTTATCTTGTTACCCTGCATGTCGTAGGTTCCTGTGACTTTTCTTGTTCCTGCGCTTCTCGTTTCTTTGACACGTTCGTCAGCAAAGATGGTTAGTTCTGCTACCCTGCTGTATAAACCGTCATCAGTATAGCTGACAGCCTTGATGGTTATGAGGCCACCGCCCAGCAGTTCCACGTCAAACTCATCATATGGGCCACTTGTGCCGTTCATTCTTGTAGGTTCAGAACCGTCAGTGGTATAACAGGTAGTCACCTGATTGCCTATCGAGCTGACACCAGCCGTGATGAGTACAGTGTTATTACCCTTATCAACAATCGTCGGCATGGAGACTTTTTCAGTCTCTTCCTCATTGATGTATATGCCATTGATGCTGGCCTTACTGTCCAATTTCAGTACGACATAATTGTATAGGTAGTTCACCTGATCAACGGTAATGATATCGCCAGATTGCAGGGTGTCCTGTGGAGTGAGTCGCCTTCCCTCTACACTAATGATATTGCTATTCATATTATGTCCTTCAAAGGTAACGGAGCCACCAGAGAAGCGGAGTTTGATCTTGTCACCTTTTGCCAGATGGTGAATAGCTATCCGTCGTCCACCGGCTGTCAACCCCTGCGTAGTAATGGTGCCATTTCCATTTTCTGTGGATATCTTATTATTTATGGGCAGTTCTTCAGTGTTATTGGTTATCCACACGAAGTTCTGGGCCTTCTCCTTGTTATAGTAATACACACCTGTGGAACCTTCAAGTGTCAGGGATTCAAATTCTTCCCCAGC
Source organism: Bacteroidaceae bacterium (assembly GCA_017471185.1). Classification (GTDB taxonomy): domain Bacteria; phylum Bacteroidota; class Bacteroidia; order Bacteroidales; family Bacteroidaceae; genus Bacteroides. The sequence continues at coordinate 24,657 of JAFUVZ010000069.1, read as the reverse complement.
TGTCACAAAGTCGATAGCCGCCGGAGTAGAGGAATGGGGAACAGAACCTACATACATCTTATTAACGGTTACAGCCGAGTCGGCTAAAACCACATTCAGTAGCAGGTCACAGTCTTCTTTCACAATATATGCTGCTCCAGACTTCATTAGAGTTCCCGATACAGAAGCTCTGGTTCTGGCGGAAACCGACTCCATCCTCAAGACTTCGCTGTTCATAATCTGGATATTGCCTGTATAATCGAAGGCGACAACCTCTCCTTGTTTTAGATTTAGGATGCCCATCATCACATCCTTACCCTTGGCAAACATCATTGTACGGTTCTTGCGGATCCTGAGTGTACTCGACTTTTCGAGTTCGGAGAAAGCGAACCTGTCTTTGAATGTCTGATAAGTCAGAGCATTAGGCATATAGAGTTTTTGACCTCTGATTGTTACCATTCGATTCATATCAAGTGTTACAGGCATATCTGCAGGTAGATCTTCAATGGTCTCAAAGAAGTCGATATTACCGCTTATTGTAGGCGCGGGTGTAGGAGCAAAGAGTGTAGCAGAAACCACCTTCGAGGTATCACTCCCCATGGTTATCCAGGCTTCTACTTTGTCACTCTTACTGATGGTGAGGTCGTAAGTTCCGCTCGTTCCGCCAGTCTGTTCTGTACCCTCTGATTCTAAGATATAGTGTAACAGCGAACCTTTCTCCCAAGTGAATCTGTAAATGGAGGTTGTATCGTTCTCTAGTTGGTAGAAGTCAATAGAAACTGGTGAAGAACTCTTTTTGCTGTTATCCTTGTTGTCATCTGACTTAGAGTCTGAAGAGTCAGTACTTGAGCTGTTTGGAGAATCTGAGATACCAATCACGGTAATGTCACAGTTATTGCTTTCATCCGCAGCGATACTTAGCAACAATGTACCGCCGTTTGTTATTTGATAGCTTTGTTTGCTGGTCAGTGTGGTTGTACCTTCTTCTAACTTAGCGGATCCTGTTGTTTCATATTTCACAGCAGTGCCAGAATAGGTCAGGGTTACATACTTATCTTTTTCCACGTTCAGAATAGCCAGGTACTTTGTGTTCGCTGACTTTGTCGCCCTCAGACGACCAGCATTCAGCAGTCGCCAGTCTGTCGACTCACCCTTGCCGTCAGCTCGTGCTGCAAGGAATGCAAAAATGTCGAGCGTCTTTTTGGTCAGTCCATTCGGAGTATTCAGAGTCAGGTCGCCAACATCAACAGTACCATCATAACCTGTCGTGGTCAGCACATAGTCTGTACCAATCTTCTTGTTCAGCGTACTGAAATCGTATTTTCCATTATCAGCGATGCTTGGTGTCGGTGCATAGACATTGGCAGACAGTGTATCCGAAGTCTCACTACTGGTTTTCGAATAAGCAGCCAGTTTACCGCCAGCCGTTACCGTAATCTCTGCAGGACTGCCAGTGCTTACTGATTGCTCAGCACCGTTACCGAGTGTATAATACAACGTGGCACCGTCGAAGAAGGTGATCTCGTAGGTCGACGAACTGTCGCCAATCTTAGTGAGAGTTGCCTTCGGAGCCAGCGTACTGATCTCTACAGCGTTCTTTTTCGATGTTTCTTTTGAACTGATGTCTTCTGTATAGAATTCCAAGTAGCCATTATTGGTGACGTTTACCGAGAAGGTTTCGTCTTTATAGCTTTGGCTTCTGAATGTATCATCCTGTCCAGGACGTTTGTAATAAAGCTTTTGTGACGCAGGGAACTTGAACACATAGACCTTTTTCGTGGCAGTGGTATTCTCAGTATCTAAGGCAACGGTAGCATTATCCACGTCCGTTTCTTCTGTGACCAATGGCACGACAGTTCCGTCAGCACTTACCTCTCCTAAAACGATCTCGCTGGCATTATCATCAAGGTTTAGGTCTGACAGCTCAAGATAGATGTCACCACGTGTCACAAATGCAGAGTATTCAAAGCTGAATCCACCATCTGTATTCGGTACAAAGATGGTCTCGTCAGTATCAGCCTTCTTTGTCTTTGAGGCTTTTTTCAGCAAGTTTACCTCTGATGCCACCTCTGCACCTGTAACCACCACAATCTTTGCAGTGGCACTCTCATTGGCCTTTGGAATCTCCACGCTTGACGCTTTCTTGCTCCAAAGGATCAGAGCTGTACCAGCAGGCACCTTCATCACTTCGAGCAGTTCCAACTGTGCTGTCGAGGCACCCCTTGTCATATTTCTGGTGGAAGATGCCTCTTTGGTCCTGACAATATATGCCCTCAGTTCGTCCTTGCTGACTTCTGTAAAGTCGAGCGCAGTATCAGTATAATAGGTCTGGTAACCAGGGACTACGTTGACAATGGCTGTCTCTGTCGAGAAGTCGATGGCTTTTGTCACCTTCTCTGAGGCAGTCTCACCATAGGTCGTCCATACTTTCAGTTCACCATTCTTCGTCACCGTGATTGTAGCAGGGTTGCCTGTATGGCTTATCGTCTGCTCGCCCGATATGTCAGGAGAGGTATAGTGTAGCGTCTCGCCTTCATAGAAACTCACCTTATATTTATATGCTGTACTTGACGACTGTTCCACATCTTTCTCTACGTTTGGAGCAATAGCTTGGTTGATGGCAATCAGTGCGATAGTCAGGTCACCCTCATTTGCCATGAATACAGCATAGTTGTTGGTAGCGTCTGCCGTCGCCACTTTAACGGCTTGACCGCTGGCAATCCCACCCGTAATGGCATTGCCCTTCAGGTCGGTGATTGTCGTTCCTGAGGAGGCGTTATTGGCATCTGTCACTGTCCCGTTGTGGATGATGCGGATCATGTCACCTGTCTTCAGACCTTCGATGGCGAATTGGCGAGAGCTCTTCACGGTGACACCACTGCCCTGAGTAAAACCGCCTGTGTTACTATAGGTCAGTACACGTAAGGGCTCGCTGCCATTCAGTACATATCGGAAGCCTGCAGCCTTGTCTGCGCCTTTATAGATCAGGCTTCTGGTCTTTGTCTTATCATCAACATTGATGTTGTCCGTCGTATTGGCAAAGTCATAGACGACGCTCTCAGAGACTTCAAAGGTGTCAATTTCCACCAGATATGGCATGTCATTCTCCTCTTGTATCTTGATAGATACGGTCATTTCACCCACGGCTGTTGTTGGAACATCAAGATAGTATTTCCCTGCACCGACAGAATTAGTTCCGTTAAAGACGAAACTATCGGCAGTGCTACTTGCCTCAAAAAGCTTTTTCCCACTGGCAATACCCACGGCTTGTGTCGCATGTTTCAGCAGGTTCTCGCTGACAGCAATGGTTTCAGTAGCAGTACTGATGCCATTTATAGCAGTAACCATATAAGGTACTGTGACATTTTCATTAGTAGTGTCTAAGAACTTCACAAGGAAGGCAGTTCCCTTGGGGACCTTATAGACCCTGACAAGCTGCAGACCTGATGGTATGCCAGAATCACCACTGCCTCGGCTTAATGCATTGTTGGCATTCACAGGTTTAGCTTCAGTATTTATGATGTCTGATGGTGCCATGACGATAAAAGCCTCAATAGCTGTTATTCCGGTAAAGTCGAGGGCATCATCTGCATAGCAGGTTTGGAAGTTCTTAGAGGCATTGATTACCTGTCCAGGAATACCTTTTTCAAATGTATAAGGTTCTGAATAGGCTTTTCCGCCCTTGCTGCTGATACTGACTGCTCTGACGACACAATCCTCCGTCAATTCTATGTCTGCTCCAGTATAAGGTGTGCTTTCTGCTGTTGGTGTGCTGTCATCGATTGTGTAGTAGGTCTTCACAACAGCATCGGCCAAATCAGAAGTGCCAGGTATGATCTTAATAGTATTCACTTTCTCACCAGCCTGAATCGTTGGCGGGGTCATAATCTCAAGGTTTGAGGAACCTGCAATGAATTTGGCGGCAATCAGTTCATACTTAATATCACATGTAATATAGAATGTTCCTACACCAGAAGACTTAGCTGCCAATTGAATGTAGTCAGTAGTGGTGAACGGAATAGACTGAAGCACTTCTCCGTTCAGCCAGATCTTTGCATGCGTCTCATTCTCTGGTACAGCCATTGGCTTGATAAGCGCCATGAACGTACCTTCGCCACTCACATTGACACCGTAAGTACAGGTCACAGCATCATTACCTGCTGTCAGACCCTCTGAGATTGTTCTTTGCGCTGTGGGTGTCTCTGCTGCAAATGCGGCATTGATTGGAGTTCCGTCAGTAAGTGTCGTCTCACCATAGTCCTTTGCCTTTACATTGATTTTTCCATGTGGATATAGGCCATTAATGCTTGCATTTGATGTCAGTGCCTTCGCTTCATTGAACGTCCAAAGCGTCGTCTTGTTCACCACATCTTCTGTTAATGGATTCTCAGCGGGCATGTCAGAGCCAGCAAGTGTAATACCTGTCATCAAGTTGTTGCTGGTAATAATATCCCAAACAGAGTTCGCAATTTTGCCAGCACCTGTTACATTGAAGTGCACCTGATCTGAACGGAAGTCTGTTTCCAGGGTCAGAGTTCCTGTTGGAGCATAATAAATATTTGCATCGGCTTCAGCCAGACTCTGTTTGCCAGCCTCTACACCCGCACTATACTCCTTGCTGACATCTGCAATTCCACCCAAGATAATCGGCAGATTTGAGTATTTATTATTATTGGTACGTTTTACCAGATAATTACGGAGCTCATTGACTACCGCTTTCATCTGCATTTCATACTCATTCTGCTTGCCGTGATCAGCTTCACCTTGATGCCACATCAGGAACTTGATGTCATACTCTTTGTTGGCATCTTCCAGAGCCTTCAGAGACTTATCGATATTATCAAGGAAGCCTTTCAGTAGAGAGCGTCCACCCTGATTAGCCGATGTGTTTCTGCTAAGCCATACAGGATTGGCACTCCACCAGTGCTCTTTATTACCAGAGCACATCGTATTGATGGCCGTATTGCCCTTCGATTGCTTGATGACATAGAAGTCCTGACCGGTCAGCAACTCTTGTACCTTATTATATATAATAGCGTCATAGCCCCAACGCTCACCAGAGTCAGACTTGGGCGTTGTTCCATAGGGGGCGAATACACCCTCGCTGGTCTGGTCTACACCATTGCAATAACTAATCTGCGTATGATTCAGGTCATAGGGGAATGCAGTCTCGCTAACAGCGATACGTCCATCTGTATTCGACTGTCCTGCAACGAGAATCACGGGCACACCGTTTGCTGATACCCGTTGACGGAACACGGCCTCCACACTCTTATTGCTGTCCATCGTCAAGGTCAGCGTAGATTCTGTGGTCTGTATACCATTCACCACCCAATGACTGAACACCCATTCACTGCTTGCACCCGTGGCTGTCAGTGTTACAGTCGAGCCAGGAGCAAATGTAGCTGTGGAAAGGTCTGTACCTGCAGGGCTATTCACACTGATTGAGCCGTTCGTGGCTGTTGCCGTAATCTGATACATCGGGTTAATCTCTATCCTCTGGATGTTCATCTTACTGTTTGGCATGAACGCCACAAAATTATTCTCTTCATCAACAGAAGTCACCTCAATCTTTACACCAGAAGCAATCGGCAACAGAGCATTGTCACCCTCAGCCGTATTTTCGCCTACTTTGATAGTATTACCTTTTGAAGAGTGCTTGCTGGCAGTCAGGTTGTCGCCAGTAGTCGTATAAGTAATATAGATAACATCGCCAACAGCCAGGTCTGTAATCGCAAAGGCACGACCACTGGCAATGCCCTCGATACCGTTTCCGGCATTGTTATTGGCGTTCTCCGTATCATTCTTGTCCGACTGCCACATCATCTTGGCATGAACAGGTTCGTTGGTGATGTATTTGAAGTTGCCGTCACTCTTGTCACTACCATTATTGTAGTAGCCCGTCACATGGTCCTGACCCCATTCCAACGGCTTCAGAGCCTCATCACTGGTAAAGTCGAGCACTGTAGATGGTGTCTGTCCGTCAATAACAACCTTCTGAGTTATCACGTCACTCTTTATTCCACTCGAACTCACAGACATCACTTTCACAATGCGTGTCTGGTCTAATGTGATAGCACTAGCATACTTCGTACTGCTTGTTGTTGGCTCTGCACCGTTTAGGGTGTAATAAGTCGTCACGCTACTGCTTGGATCATTACTTGTACCACCAGTGATAGTTACTTGTTTGCCTGAAACAGAAATCTCAGGAATAGTCACTGCCTCCAGTACAACATCCTTGACAGCCAATGTGCTCTGCAGGTCGCCAACCTTTGCCAGAGCCTTGATGGTGCAGGCTTCAGAGATGCTGATAGGACCTGTATAGGCCGTCGTCGGCTCTGCGTCACCTATACCATAATATATAGTAGGTGTATTCCCCTTGTAACTGTTCTCTACGGTGATAGTCACCTTGCCGCTGCTAAAGTCATAGTTACCAATGACAGGTGCTGGCACAGCATCCCCATTTGAAATCTCCACGGAATAGATATAGAGATAGCCCTGCTGCTTCGTGTCATAGTACAATTGAAGGGCTGAAACAGCTTTCTTTGCCACATAAGTATGTCCTGATTCAACCACACCACCTTTGATGACGCTTGTAGAACTACCGGCATTAAGATCATAGAAATCAGCATTGTTGAACAGAAGATGGTTGTCACCAGTTTCGATTTTGAACCAATCACCAGCTTTCAGGCTGTTAATATAGAATGAGGCTTCACTAGCTCCACCTCTCGACATTCTCAAGCCAGTTTCTGCATCCGATGCTTTGCTCCACTTGAAATCTTTAGAACCGTCATCGGTCTTTCTATAGACGATACTAATAGCACCATTATCTGTTAGCTTTCCACTAATGTCAGTATTATCGCCATTGGCGGTTTCTGTTCTGTCAATGAGAGTAATCTCAGCCTCACCACTATCACCACCTACTTTCTCTGAGGCTATTGTGCGGAGGTTATACTTACCATAGATAGGAACAGCAGGCGCAACAGGGTCTGAAAACTCTAACTTCTGCACACTGGCACTGCCTGCTGATACATCGAATTTCAAAATCAAGTGGCCTTCTGTTATATCGCTAGACTCAATTTCAAATGGTTCTCCATAGGTCAGTTGCTTCTCACCAATATATACTTTGCTCACCTGCTTATTTCCATCAGCAATTGTCAGACATTTGCCTGCCTCCACGTTCAGCAGGGCCATATAGAATTCCTTGTTTGTTTCATTGGCATTGATATGCAATTGGTTACTGCGGATGGCAGTATTGGTTGTTCCTGGCTTTTGGAACAGGAACTTTCCTGCAAATGTGGCTGCTTGTTCAAGGCTTGGTTTGTAAAGTGAGACATTGCCAACAGTCATAGCAACATTACTCTCGTCGACAACCAGAGAAACGTTCTCCGAAAGACCTGTCTTTGTAAAGTCAAAGTTTCCATTAGTCTCTACGATCGGAGTCTTCATGAGGTCAACAGTAAGTATGTTTGATTCCAACTCGCTATTATAAGCCCAAGCCTTCAAAGTTGTCTTATCACTTACTTCCACATCTACCGACTTCTCTGTCGGACTCACAACTTCTGTATTGTCAAGCTGATACTTGATAGCATTATCATCAACCGATGCAATTGTATAAACAGCCTTCCCGTCTTTGTTCTGCTTATATGAAACCTTTGGCTGCTCAGGTTTTACGGGAGGTGTCTTGTTGATGTAAATGGCAGAAATTACAGTATTCTTTGTCGGAAATAGAACAATTGAGTTGTTGACACCGATACTTGTTACTTTTATAGTTTTACCTGTAGCTATTTCACTACCGGCAGGTACATTACTCCCGTCCACACTGATACCATCGCCATCAGTCGCTACATAACTCTTGAGGGTTCCGTTGTGAATGATAATAATCTCATCATTCTTCGTCAGGTCATGAATAGCAAATGCATATTCATTAGATTTGATACCATTTTCTACTAATTGTGGTTTAGACTTTCCACTTGGTACTCTCCATGATATTTTCCCGTCAATAGGCAGATTCGCAGTGTTGTTATTCAATTTATAAAATTCTTTTTTTGAGCCGCTATCTGTTCCGGTACTCCATCCAACGGTAATGGCGTCATCTGCAAAAATCAGTTCCTCATTGTTGGCCTTGGCTTTCTCAAAGTCAATGGCTACGGAGGCCGATGGAATGGTGTTTACGTAAATGAAATTGTAGCGCCCATAAGCCGTCTTGCCTGTACTGCCAACGGTGAGTGTCTTAACCGTGCAAGATGCAGCCAAATCTGTCAGTATCACAGATGCTCCATTAATTTCAGTACTACTAGTGGTTGGCTCTGTCCCATCAAGTGTGTAGTAGGTCTTCGCTGTTCCTTCATCAGTCGTACCACCAATGATAACGAGATGATTCTCATTGTCCGTTGCCGTTGCAAAAGTTGCTGCGGAGACATTTTCACGATTAGTGATTGTTATCTTATAGATATAAGCCTGATAATCGGTGTCGCCCAACTTCAAATCAAGATTTCCATCAGCATCCATCACCCATGTCTTGCCGTTTTCCCAGATAGTCGTGCCGTCTGCTGAAGGAGTTGTGCCAATACCTTTCAAATGAGCATTTGTTGAAAGGAATCGAACCGCTGCTTTTCCTTCTACAGATACGCCACTGGTAATAGTCACGTGGTCTTTTTCTTTCAGATTACGGATTGAGATATTGGGTGCTCTGAATGCTGCTCCGTTTGCTTTATTGCGTAGTGCACTCTTGCTGTCATCGTTCTTATCATACCCCACTTCCGAATAAGCATCAACTGCGAAACGGCTATGCACATCCATCAATTGGTCTTCCTTTCCATTAGCAGCGAAATAGTAGACCAACTTGACTTTATTATTACCGCTAATCGTGATATCAGAGCTAAGACGCGTCGGATCTCCAGTAGCACCAACTCCCTTTACCCAAGTTTGGAAATCATAGGTTTCGTCCTCCTTACCCGTATCAACATCGTCATTGATGGTGATACCCGACACCGTTGTGGTATTCGTAGAAGATAGCAGCTCACCGATGGTAGTCCAGCAGACGAGATTACCATTTGCACTTACCTCAATATCTACTTGCCCATTGTTCGTAGTAGAGAATTCTACGGTTTGCTCATCTGTTACACCCGGTGCTGTGTAATGAAGCGTCTCGCCCTCCTGAAAGGTGACGGTATAGGTCGAAGTAGTGCCATTCGTTGTCTTCAAGGTGACACCAGGCTGCTGTGGCAGGGCTACAACGCGGCTATCAACCTCAGATTTATTGGCAGCCTCTTCGCCACCGAACATTGTCCAACACTCTAAGTTACCTTCTCCTGTTGCAGTGATATCCACCTCCCCATTATTGGCAGAAGGGTATTCCACCGACTGTGTACCGGTTATGCCAGGACCTTTATAATATAAGGTCTCGCCCTCATAGAACTTTGCCGTATAGACCAGAGAAGTTCCGTTCTGACTCTTGAAGCTTACCCTCGGCTTAATGCCCTTGTTGATGGCAATCTGCGAGATGGTAATGTCTGTGCTTGAGATACGGAATACAGCATAGTTTATTTCTCCCAGTGTCTTGATAAGAATTTCCTTACCACTTGGGATGATATTATCTGCAAAAGAAACATTATTTATGTCTGTAATCACAACACCATTTGTTGAGTTATATGTATCAAGAGTCAGATTACCAGAAGTATCACTATTATATACGATCCTTAGTATATCACCTTGTTTCAAGCCATCAATGGCAAGTGGTCTGCTTGTCTCGGTTACTTTTATACCCTTACCAGTTTCGAGAGACACTTTATTGTTCACAACCAAAACACGTCCATTATCAATACGACGACATCCTACTCCATTTGTATTATCACTGAACTTAATATCTTTCCCATTATTTGTCAATGTTATCGACTCCATTGCCGCAAAGTCATACACCACCGGTGTTGACTTTTCCGTTGCTTGCGACCCGCTTGGTACGAAGAGGATGGCATAGATACAGTATGGCACGGAGCCGCCGAGGTAGACAGTTCCTGCACCAGTGATATCCACAACGGCCTCTGCCTTGGTGTAGGTATAGTTGGCAGCGCGAGTACCTAAGGGACCGCTGAATTCGACACCGGCCATCTCCTCACTCATAAGAGACGAGCCATTCAGCACGATGTTGAACTTACCTTTCGATGTCGACGTGGCACCATAGATAACATAAAGTTTTCCCGCTCCACTGACACTAAAGGCCAAAGAGCCAGCTGGCCCGTCCGACGCATCGGCTGCTTTACTATCTACAGATAACAGGTCGCAACCTTGGCTGCTTGTCAGAACCTTGCCATCCGTCAACGACCATGGAGTCGATAATTCATCAGAAAACTTGCCTGTAGTGGCATTAGCATGCTCTGAGTCAATACTAAACGGACTCGTTCCTGAACCAGCGTGCAGATAAATACCGTTGTTCGGACTTGTAACATCACTAAAAGTGATTGCTTGATTGCCTGCGATCGTTGCAACGTCTGCCAGCGCCCCGATGGCGATGGTCATCATGACAGCCAATGAAAGAAGTCTCTTAGTCATATCTTGTTTCCTTTCTTATTTCTTAATCATTTTCTTACCATTCTGGATCACAATGCCCTTATAGCTCTTGTCCACGCGCTGACCACTGAGGTTATACACGGGTGAACCGTCTTCAGCAGTCATCAACTCCAGCTTGCCGATACTCGTCGTGCTGCCATTAGCATGAACCAGAACAACGTTCAGCACCTCTGGCAACGCCATCCCACGTGTAGAGGCCGTACTCGTACTATTTAGGTCTCCGTTATAGGCCAGATAGGCTCGCATACCTTCTATCCAGGCTCCAGAGGATGCCTTCACGAACTGGCCGACACTCGCACCGTGTTCAGAATCAGCCGCAAAGCCATACACGCCATTAGTAATCTCTGTCGATGAGAATAATTTGTAGCCAAATACACCATTGAAGGTAAAGCCAGAAGTATCAGGCGTTTTAGGATCACTGCTCATACTGATCGTAACGGAACTTGCAGAAATACTATTTGCATTGCTGTTCGGCACAAAGATATACGGCTTATTAGCATTTAGTCCATTCGTATCTTCCGTCATCTTGACAGTCGTTCCTTCAATACTTGAAAATTCGTAAATCTTACCTCCCAGATTTGTTGCGGGAACATCATAAGGCAGGCAGAGCGTACAATACTTCTCGCTGGTAAACGAGCGACTCAACGTTGCCTTCGTTGCGGTAAAGGCTTTAGGAATATTATATGAACTCTGATCCTTCATCTCGAAGTCCGAGCAGGTGCCGCCGATAATCACATTCTTCTGTCCTGCTGCAGTATTGTCAGCAGGCATGTAGATCATCGTCTCCTCAGGGAATCCGCTGAACACACCGTTCGAACGATCCACCGTGATATCTGTAATCGAAGTAGCCGATAGGTCTACAGACTTAACATCACTCTTAGTGATATTATCAAATGCATTCGGAGCAATCGACGTTACATTTGCTGATCCCACAGTAGCAGGAATGGTGATGGAGGTTGCACCTCCCGTACTTGTCACCTTGCTCACCTCTATACCGCCCAACTCCGTCACGGTATAAGTCTCGCTGGTATTGCTGTCCTGGCTGTCAGTCTGGATAATCGTCCACGTCGCCGTAATTGTCACATCAGCCGCAGGCATCGTGAATGTCCTTGTATTACCAGAGCCAGAGAGCGTCACATTTCCATTATTAGCAGTAATCGTTGCCAATGAGTAATTCTCTGCGGTTGCAATTGTCAGCGTTACTGTAGCATTTTCAGCAGCAGATGAGACATCTGCCGTTATACTATTACCATTAACTGCCGCAGGAACCGTAATGTTATAGGTAGTAACAGGAACTTCAGTTATTGAAAAGCCTTTAGTCAAGACATAAGACGTTCCATCAATAGTTACCGTTGCTTTTGCTGTATAACTACCAACATTCGTTGGAGCAGTCTCTGTGTAGTTTTCATTGTCTCCCGTGTATGTGATGGAACAAGTAGCACTTAATCCAGTTGCTGTATTGAAAGCATCAAGATCTGTTGTAGCAGCAAACGCACTACCGCTGTATATTCCACCATTAGCAGTCAGTGTAAGGGTAGCAGACTTTCCCGACAAACCGCAGCCGTTGGCACTGCAAGTGGCGGTAAGAACATTGGAATTATCACCTGTTCCTATTTCATAGCTAAAGTTATGCGTATGTTTCGCAGTACCAACTTTCACCGTTATGTTCAATGCAGGCATTGCAAATGTCTCTGTGATTGTTTCCGTTCTTTCTGTGTACTCTTTTTTCTTTACTGTACTCTTATTACCCTGGGTCTCATCGTAATATTCATAACCAATGTATTTCACATAATAGCCTGCTTCTACTGAAGTAACATTAACAGTAATCGTAGCCCCTTCTGTTACGTTATCTCCTACAGGTTCAACAGTAAATTCGCAATGGCTTTCACTGCCCTTTGTTACTGTGTATGTGACAGGTTCTGAAGTTGTGACAGTCAATTCATACGTTGCAGTATTTGATTCTGCTGCATAAGTATAGTTACCTCCATCCTTATTAGTCACTGTCGCGGTAATGGTAGTTGTTCCCGCTGCAACTGGGGTGACGGCACCTGTAGTAGTGTTTATTGTGGCAACACTCCCTTCACTAGAGCTGTACGTAATAGTTCCGTCACCCGTAGCGGTGGTTGTAACAACAAAGCCTGTTGTTCCCATAGCGACTGATCCTGAAGCAGGACTGAAAGCATTTATACTTCCCGCTGCAGGGTTAATGGTTACAGTTTTACTGCCTGTTACGTCTTCACAGTTATCCTTGGTAACTTTATAATAGACGATATAAGAACCAACATTTGTATAAGTAGGATTTTCTGTCAGGGTGTAATCTCCGCTTTCTGTTTCACGATAGGTTATAGTTGCGCCTTCCTCTGCTGTAACGCTGATACCATGAGCCGCTCCATCGAATGTTCCACTATAGCCATTGGCTGTTACACTGATAGCATCAGCCGCGGTTGCATCAAAGGTATAGGCCACACTGATTTGTGTGTCGCTATTTCGGGTAATGGTGGCATTCTTTTCTGAGATGGCATTAGCTGAAACTTCTGATGCAAACTGATAGCCAGATGTAGCCTCTATGACTATCGTAGCAGTATAGACAGTACTAGCAGCGGCAGGTGTAGTTGTAGGATTCCAGGTTATGCTGCTGATGCTTACACCAGTAGTCGATGTGCTAAGATCAGATAAGTTTTTTAATTCCTCACCCTTAATAGGAGCGCTAAGGCCAGAAATATTTACTTCACTAATAGTTTCTATGGTGGGAGTTGGTACGAACTTGACACCATAGATATAAGCCGTACCGCCACTGACACCTATGAAGATATTAGCATTGGCCGATACTGTTCTTTGGACAACCTGAGGGCTAGGATTACTAATTAAAGCTACGGTAGTAGGATTCGACATATTATCGCTGCTATAGATGCAGAGATTCCTATCACTGGCATACGTGCCATTCATATATACATAAACAGTTCCTGCAACTCCTGCTTGAAAAGCGACAGAATTCTTATTGCGGTTTCCGATGGTATTTACTTTTGAATTAGAAGCATCAAAATTGGAAGTAGGAAGTGATCCATTTAAAACAACCCTACTTGTGGGAGCCTCAAACGAAACTTCACCCTCTATGGCACTTGCGCCTGATACCTCTGCAGTTGCCAAGTTAGTAAGTTCATTATTGTTTCCATTAATGAATAGGCCCTGATATTCGTATGATGCTGTGCCCGAGAGTTCTGTTTTTGCAGTGAAGCTATCAAAAGTCCAAGTCTTAGCTGTGGTTATAGCTGTGACTGCAGACTGAGATTCGAACTCTGCAGAGACTGAAACATCTGATGTAATTTCACTTAATTCTAGCTTTAAACTATTACCTTTGTCTACGCCTCCCACATTCCAACTCTTCAGCCTATAGCTTGACGAGGCCGGTACTGCAACCAACGTCACAGAACCATTCTCATCAATTTCCAAACCTTCATTAGGAAAGTCTTTCGCAGTATCTTTATTATCAACTTTCGCAATATACTTAATCGTACCGCTATTGGCATCACTTACACTCACTGTCACCTTTGGTTTTGCTGAATCTTGGCTCCAATTAGCTGTATACTCCCGATTGCCAGTTGAGCCTTGTGCAATTGTGACATTCATTTCCGGAGTTTCTTGCCCAGCCCATGTCCAGCCTGTAAAGGTATAACCTTCTTTTGTCGGGGCCTGGAGCGTAATATCATTACTTTCAATGGTATATGTGAGAGGATTGTCTTGATTGTTAGTACCGTCACTCAAGTTATAGGTAATGTTATATGTGGTAGTCTTAAACACAGCAGATACCATGAAGTCTTTCGTCATCTTCACGGTTAATGTACTACCATTAACACTTTCGATATTGTCTTCATTGTCCCCAGTTACGTCGGCAAAATCTTCATTACCTACTTTCACTTGCCATTTTTCAAACTCATAGCCAATGTTTGCCTCTGCCGTGAGGGTTATTGTGGCGTTCTCTTCATAGGATTGTGTTGTGGCAGGATTATCGCCAATTTTGATTTGACCGTTTGTTGGAGTATTTATGGTTAAAGTATATCTTGGAGTATTTGACTCCTCAAATATAGCCGAAATCGTCACGTCTTTACGTGGCATGGTAAAACTGGTAGCCTCAGATGTCGTAAGACTTTCCAAATCACCTGAGGTCAAAGTTGCTAATTTATATGATTCAGCAGCCTGCGCTTTCACATACACCATTTCGCCTTCACATGCCTTTAATGTACTAGTGTACTCACCATCTGCAGTCTTACAGAATGTAACGGTTCCGTTTGTAATCTCCTCTGCCGCACTGACAGTATATTCTTTCTTCTTTATTGTAACCTTGCGGATATATGATTCTGTGGCTGAAGAATATGTGAAATCGAAAGTTCCATCGCTCGTCATGGTATAGGGAGTACCACTCACCAAGGCATTTCCTGCTGTTTTCGTGCTTCCTGTAGAGTGGCTGCTTCCATTATAAGACGCATTAGTAGATGTAATGTATAAACCATCTTCTGAGGACTCAGCCGTCAGTGTTCCGTTATGCCACACTATGACCACATCGCCAGCCTTTAGATTCAGGATTGAGATGGTCAGGTTCTTTTGTTTTAACTGTAGACCGCATGTCATCAAATCATCTGCAATTGTGTTATTTGTAGAGTAACCACAAAACTTTTGCCATCCGTATGGGTGAGTGTCTGCGCTCTTTTCAAAGGCAAAGCGGCCATTGAGACTATGTGGAGTTTGGTCTTTATCGACAAAATTCTCCAGCAGATATACGGTTTTACGTGTTGTTGAAGTTTTTGATGATTCAAGATTGAGCGTTTGGTCAACTGCCACCTTTTTAGTCCAAGAGCCGAAATCGTATTCTTCAATGCTATACGTTGCTTCGTTTTGGGCATAGGTCTGAATAGGAACCAGCGTAAAAACTGCTATCATCATTAAAGCCAGAGTTACAAGTCTCTTCATCATATCGATTGTTGCTTTTTAGTTATTACTCGAGTTTACGGTGGCAAAATTACGCATACATATTATATAATATGATGGAGATTTGTGCAGAGGAATGGAAAAAAGTGCAATATGTGTACGCCACGCGATGAGGCATACGAAAATCCCCGCTTTGCGACGGCAATGCGAGGATTATGCTATATGGTCAAATATTGTGCTTATCGCTCACAAGGCTTCTATTTCCTCAGCCGTCAGGCCTGTGGCTTTGGCGATGTCTGTTGTAGCCAAGTTCATACTTTTGAGTTTACGGGCAATCTCTGTCTTTTCTTCCGTCCTGCCTTCTTCCCGACCCTTATTATGGGCTGTTGTCACAATGCTATAGTTATCCCAATAGTCTTTCTTACTTGCCACATACTCACGTTGCTCTTCTGGTGTGAAATGGGCAATCTCAGCTTGTTCAAAGAGTCGGCTGAAGATACGTTCCTGAAGAGCCTTGGGACGCTCCAAAAGGCGGGTCAGGTTTGAGAGAGCAAACATCCACTTATCAAACATAGTCTCCAACTCGTCCTCACGCTTATTGAACTTCGGCATCTCAAGATACACAAAGGTCAACTTGTCGTAGAAGACATGGTTGTCCTCCACGTCCTTCAGTTTCACCTCATGAATGAAACTGTCAGCAGGATATTCTTCGTCAGGGAAAGTGAAGTTAAGGATACCCACCGTATAGACATCTTCCAAATGGTAGTCCCATTTGCCCTTTGGGGCTTGTTCGCGAATAGGATAGGTGGAGTAGTAGATACTGCGATCCTTAAAATATTGCTGTTCAGCCTTTTGCATCTCCACAATCATCTTGCTACCGTCTGCCAACTGGCAATACACGTCGTAGACAGCCCTGCGATCAGTATAACGGTCGCCAAGATGTTCATTATTCAGATAGGTGAGATCAGTTATTTCCTTCTGACCTTTGAACAGGGCATTCAGGAAACTAATCAGCAAGTCCTTGTTCAGTTCTGTGCCGAACAACTTCTTAAACCCAAAGTCTGTATACGGGTTAACATACCTCTCGCTGACGTTCACATCCATTTTCTTTTCTCCTTTCGTTGTCTTGTCTACATGATTCTCCATAGATTTTAAATTTAGAGGGTTTAACTTAGTGATATCGGCTGCAAAGATACAATTTTTCCCTGAAACGACCAAACGTTTCAGGGAAAAACTTACGGCGGCTACATATTGATGGCCTGCAATAGTTTGACGGCATCGACATACTGGGCGATGCCCAAGGCTACTTTTTTGGCATCCTGCATGGCATGGACTACGGTGGCCTGACGGTTGGCCACGTCGCCACCGGCAAAGACACCCTTGCGGGTGGTCATGCCGTAAGGCAGGTCACGGGTGATGAGGAATTTGCGCTCGTCGTTCTCCAGCCCCGACGTGGTGCGCACTATCTTGGTGTTGGGCATGGCACCGATGGCCATGATGATATTATTGGCGGGCAGCGTCTGGCGAACAGGTTCCTGGCCCGGTTCTGCTGTTTCGAGCACAATCTCCTGAATATCCAAATGCTCGTCTACGTGTATCTCCTTGATGGCTGCCC
Source organism: Bacteroidaceae bacterium (assembly GCA_017471185.1). Lineage (GTDB taxonomy): Bacteria > Bacteroidota > Bacteroidia > Bacteroidales > Bacteroidaceae > Bacteroides. The sequence continues at coordinate 7,571 of JAFUVZ010000069.1, read as the reverse complement.
ACCAGTTGAAGTGTACTCCCTCGCTGACGGCATCATCGTACTCTGCCCGAAGAGCTGACATTGTGTCGATACCCTCGTTGAAGATGACGTCTACCTGCGAAGCTCCGATGCGCAAGGCTGTTCGCGAGGCATCCATCGCCGTGTTGCCGCCACCGATGACCCAGACGCGGGCACCAGGATGGACATGGGTTTCGTCAGGCGACATGAACCCTTCGGCAATCAGCTCTACACGGCGCAGGAAGTGGGTGGCAAAGCGAATTCCTGTCAAGTCGGCACAATGCGTGCCATTCTCACCCTCCGAGATGTATCGCCCACCTTGACAGATGGGAATCTCCAAGGAGCGCGGCTTGCCAAGACCTGTACCTATAAAGATGGCATCGAAGCCCTGCTGGAACAGGCTGTCGACCGTAATCTCCACGCCGACATGGGTATTGCGATGGATGATGACACCCATCTTCTCGATATAGCGTATCTCACGGGCCACAACCTCCTTCGGCAGTCGGTATTCGGGTATGCCATAGCGCAGCACGCCACCGCATTGAGATTCCATCTCGAACATTTCGACAGCAAAGCCCATGCGGGAGAGATCGCCAGCAACGGTGATGCCCGAGGGACCTGCGCCGATGACAGCCACCTTACCGCGTGTCTTCTCCGTGATGTCCTCGTGGGTTAGCTCGTTCTCCGAGTCGAAGTCGGCAATAAACCGTTCCAGTTTGCCGATATTCACCGCCTCGCCCTTCTTGCCCAGCACGCAGGAGCCCTCGCACTGCTTCTCGTGTCCACAGACACGGCCGCAGACGGCGGGCAGGTTACTCTTCTGGCGGATGATGCTGATGGCATTGCCCAGGTTGCCCTTCTTCAACTCGTGGATCCAGTCGGGGATATCGTTGCTGATGGGGCAACCCTTCTTACACTGGGGCACCTTGCAATGCAGGCATCGCTGGGCCTCCTTGATGGCCTCGGCCATCGTGTAGCTCTCGTTGATTTCTTCCTTGAATTTCATAACTTGTAAAAGTTACTATTTCCTTAAATAGTAATCGTGAACAACGTGCCAGGCCCGCTTGCGGAGGCCCTGATCGGAGACGAGGCCCTTGCGGTTCCAGCCGTCCTGATGGTCGGGGTGCATCCGGTAGGGCGAACGGAAGTCGAAGAGCACCCAGGGGGAGATACCGCAGAGATTGGGTATCTGCTCGAACATCTCGATATTGTCGCGGTAGAGCTTCTCCTGATGATCCTCACTCCAGCTGCTGACAACGGTGGCATCGCCAGTCTGGCCGTAGAGCGCCTCGCCTCCGAACTCGGAGATAAAGAGCGGTTTTTCACTTGCCACCTCCCAGCGACACTCAGCTGGCGGCAGCGGCCAGGCGGAGTACCAGCCCATGTATCGGTTGATACTGATGATGTCGAGATAGGGAATCATACCATCGTCGAGGTGGAAGCACTTCCGCTGCTTGTCCCAGACGGCGGTATTAAAGGCAGCCGTATAGAGGCGAGTGGAGTCAAGGTCCTTGCCCGTCTGGAGCAGTTCTCTCAAGAAGGCATTGCGTGCCTCACCGTCCTTCGTCTCGTTGGCAATGCCCCAGAAGCAGTCGGCGCAGCGGTTCACGTCGCGCATGATTGTTTCTCGCAGCATCTGCTTGGCAAGACTACAGGTAGTGGTGTTGCCAAAGTCGATGTCCTGCCAGACGGGAATCTCCTGCCACACCATGATACCCATCTTCTCAGCCTCACGGACAATGTACTCATTCTGCTGATAGTGGGCCAGGCGGATGGTGTTCACGCCTAATGCTTTAGCCTCAGAGAGCAGATAAGCAGCATCGCCCTCGCTGTAGGCCCGACCCATGCGCTGTGGTATCTCCTCGTGGAACGACACGCTGCGGAGGAAGGTCTCCCGTCCGTTGAGCAGCACCTTCGTACCGCGTACCTCAATATTACGGAAACCAATCTGCTCAGATACGGCATCCTCGCTGCTGCTGAGGCGCACCTCGTAGCGCTTCGGATGCTCGGGGCTCCAGCGCTCCAGTCGTTTCACACGGAACGAACTTTCCGCGATTCCATCGGTATTTGTACGTAGTTTGATGCTCTGTTTCACTTCTGGAATCTCGATGCAGATAGTCTCGCCTGCTACCGCTTCCGACAGGCATACCTTGGCATGGATAAGGTCGGGCTGGTGCTTGTCGAGCTGCACCTGATAGTAGCTGATATAGCGATTGGGCAGGGTGACGAGCATCACGTCGCGGGTGATGCTTCCATAGTTCCACCAGTCGAACTGCAGGGCGGGGATGGCATCCTTCAGTCGCTGGTTGCTCACCTCCACCACTAAGATATTGTCACCATCCTTCAAGGCCTCCGTCACTTCTACCTGAAACGGCGTAAAGGCACCCTCGTGGGAGGCCAGCTTTTGGCCATTGAGATAGACATTACACCGCTGACTGACACCAGCGAAATAGAGAAACTGGCGCTTGCCGGCCTCTCGCCGGGCCGTAAAGTGGCGGCCATACCAGACGGTGCCCTCGTAGTAGCGCAGTTCCTGGCGCTGTGAGTTCCAGTCGCCCGGAACGTTCAGTCGTGAACTGCCGTCGAGATCGTACTCGTAGAAGTCGGTCTTGCCCTTGGGGTGCGGGTTGGCATAGATCTTCTTCTTCAGCCCACGGTCGTACTGGTCGACGATGGCGCCCCACTTGCCGTTGAGCATCTGTATCTGCCGTCCATACACGTTCTGGATATAGTCGGTGGCGGCCTTGAGCGGCAGAATAGCCGCAAGAGCCAGCATCAGGGATGCGATTCTTCTCATCATGTTTCTCGTCAATAGAATTTCCTAATAGACCACTTTCTTGCCGTTGACGATATAGAGGCCCTTTCTTAGTGGAGTGCCTTGTGGATTGCTGATGCGGCGTCCTTGCAGGTCGTAGATGCCGTTTTTCTCCGATTCCATCGTCATAGGCAGCGACAGGATGGCCGTCGTCCCTTCTTCTGTGATACCGATACCACGGGTCTGAGCTGCAGGAGCCAGATTCTTGTCGGATTTGAGGTACGACTTGCCCTTGGCAATCGTTGTGTTGTCTTCCACTGGGAAGAATTTGGCAATGCCAGCATCGTCGGCTGCGAGGATATAGTTCCAGTGCGAGGCGTCAGGCTGAGTGCGCAGGGCCTCATCCATGCTCACCAATTGCATGTAGTTGTTATCCACCGTATAAGAACTGCCATCGGCATAGTAGAGACCGACACTGCTGTTGGGAGTACCCTTCAGGATAACGCCTGTTGCAGCGGGGATACCATTTACCTGTGTCAACACGATGTTGTTGGAGCCAGGTTTGGCCGTGTAGACCTTTACGCCAGTCTCTGGTCTCAGCTGGTGCCCAGTATTGTTGCTGAAGGTGGCATAGCCCGTTGCACCAATGCTTACCTCTACCTTCTCGCTCTCCAGGTCGCTGCCCAGATAGTAGCCCAACTGTGTTGGCATGTTATAGCCCACATTCTGGTTCAGGGCCGACATCTCATAGACATGATCCGTCATCAGCCAAGGGAACTGATACTGCGTGGGATACCAAGTAGAGAACACCTTCAGGTTCTTGGTGCGGGTGGCATCGGGGTAGATGACCTCTTCGCGCCAATCACCTAAGAAATCTCCATACCACGATGGATTCTCTTTGGTGCCGTTGATCTTCACGGCATCATAGCGATAGACGGTAAAGGGGCGGCTGCCATCGTCGTGGCGACTGATGGTAGCTCCATTCAGCAACTGGCGGTTCAGGCCTCCGTCAAACCAGATGGCCATATTGCACGATGAGGGAGAATAGCCGAGGTCTTCGCCACTGATGCTGTGCGCATTGCTCTGATACCACCACATCTCACAGCCTGGCGATGAGGGGTCGATATCTGCAATAAGTGCACGACCAGTATCGTTATCATCGGCTGCATCCTGTTTCCAGATGGTCTCACCTGTTCTGGCATCGCGCAAAACGGCCATTGTCTTGCCATATTCCTGACATGACCAGATCTGAAGACCTTCGCGCGAAGTATCGAATTTGCCTAAATGGAGGGCGTCGCCGTGACCATAGCCACTGGTATAAAGACCCACGCCGTCATCGTCGACAGTCATGCTACCCAATACCACTTCGTCTTTGCCGTCACCATCGACATCACCTACACTCAGCGAGTGGAAACCCTGGGCGGCATAGGCACTATAAGGCTTACCATCTTTGCCAGTCTTGTTGTCGTCAGTATTGAAGTTCCAGCGTTTGGTCAATTGGCCATTGCTATAGTCCCAGGCCTCCACGACGGACTTGCCGTAGATGCCTCGGCAGAGGATGATGGAGGGCTTGCCGCCACTGACATTGGCCACCGCCACACGCAGACTGTTAGCGCGCTTCCAATAGTCATCCTTCTTGGTTTTCGTAGAATCGTCCCATTCCTCACTGGTGTCGCCACGATAGATATAGTCAGCACGTGCCAGCTCCTTACCTGTTTTGCCATCGACCACGGAGAAGAATTCTGGTCCAGCTGCGATATAGTGATGATAGGTCTTACCCTCAACGCCTACTCCACGATAGTCGGTTCTGCCATCACCATCCGTATCGCCTATCTCTGTGCCATCACCGAAGATGGTGCCTTCGCCCGTCTTGAAAGCCACTTCGCACTTGCCGTCACCATCGAAGTCGGCCACAGCGAAGCTCGCACTATTACCAAGAACGATGTTAGGGCCTGAGCAGACACGCCACAAAAACGTGCCGTCAAGTTTGTATGCCTCAAAGAGAACAGTGTGTCGCGCATCACTTGGTGACTCCTTGGCGCCAGTACCCTCTATCTTCAGGTCATCGTTAGTACCAGGTGTTCCTTGTGTCAGAAGTCGTCTGACGATAATCTCATGGATACCATCACCATCAAGGTCGCCTACACTCACATCGTTGGCTTCATACCAATATTTACTATGGATATCCTCCGTACCCTTGAGGGGGATCTCCACGTATGGCAAACCATTTGAAGACTGGGTTGCTGGCATGGTATAAGTGCCTATTGTCTCATCGCTTCCGTTAAGCGTCAGACGATAAGTGTTGTCTTTTGAACGATCTGCATTTATATCCTGCCAGTTGGTCTTGCCCTTGATAGGTTCGCTGTTCAGTTTCTCACCGTTGCGATAGAGGTCGAAAGCCGTGTTCGCTCCGTCGCCTGGCAGCATGCGCCACGACAGCAGGATGATATTATTGTAGACTCCCAAAGTCTTCGATGGATTGGAGGCGTCACTCCTTCCATTGATGGATCCCCACAGCATGCGCTGATTGCCATCAGCCCAGGCAGGAGCAGCTATTGCCATACTGGCAGCCAATACCAAAGTCTTAAACTTCTTCATCATATCGTTTCTTGCCTTTTAGTTATTATTCGGATTAACGACGGCAAAGGTATACATTATAATATATAATATGATGGAGAATAGTGCATAGGGATGGAAAAACATACAAAAAGCCCGCACTGCCATCAGCGGTGCGGGAAATTTTGATTGTTTATACCAACTGTTATTAATTTAGTCTTTCTCTGTGAATTCCTGATACAAGGCTACAGGACCATAATGCCATAGTTTGGTATCTTCCTGCTCAAGATTCTTATAGGTGTTGGATTGATAGAAGAGCCTCAATGCATCAAGCATGGATACTGGATGCTCATTAACATATTGCTCAACAACAGCGGCCACCTTTCCAGGCAGAAGTAAATACAAGTTCTTTTGGGTAATCTCTGGTATCATATGCTTATCTCCTTGCTATCCAAATACGTTAATGATTCCAACGATTTTTCTGTATGAAATAACATCTGGTCTACCAATTTGTATGCCCTCATCTCGCGAATAAGCGTTGGCTTATCAATAAAGCCTTGTTCAAAGAGAGCAAAGGCGGCGTATACCTTGTCGTTGGCTACTGGACCGTAGACGATGTCATAGTTATGTGTAAACTTTGGGACTGTTCTATTGTTATGGACAAAGTCTATCCATTCTTCACTAACCTTAGGGAAATGTAGGAATGAGAGGACATCCTTAGCATTCTCATCCCATTCGTATACATTCACATAGCCACTCGTTTGGTTTTCATCCAATTTCCTCTTTACCCATCTTTCTGCCTGTTCAAAAGAGGTCGTTGTATAAAAACCTGTTCCGTAGTCAGAAGTATGGCCTGTAGGTATGATTCGTGGAGTAACCACTTTAACTAAACTACCATGATATATCTTCATTGTTTCTTCCTTTTAATGATTTCATCTATTTCCTGAACTATCCATTGTGCTCCTTGGGTATGCAGGACATCATAGTTCTTTACCAGATAATCGGTAATGCCGCAATCATCGAATAGCTTCATCGTTTCGCTACCCGACAATCCTTTATACATTTTGTACTGCTCAATGCAAAAGGAAAGAAAATACAATGTGTTTTGGTCTTCTTTTCCCATACTTTGCCGCAAAGATACGATTATTTCCTGAAACCGCCAAATGATTTCAGGGAAAAGTAGTATAGTTCATACTTTTCTGGGGGAGCTCACCTTGTTGAGGTTAAAAAGGCAGTAGATATGTCTGCCCGTATCTCTGTCTTCGGTAGAATAACCGTCGTAACCAAGTTCCTGAAGTTTTGCTTTGTATCCTTTTCCGTTCTCAGAGACAGTATGACCATTGCCAGTGTAGACCTTGGTATGTTCAAAGATGTTTAGTCGTTCCTTCACGTTAATCATGCTAATATGAAACTTCTTCCGGGTGTTATCTGGATGACTTTTGTTCCATTTCCCGAGTGTTGCTTGTGCTGCAGAAATGGCTTCGTCCATATCGTCGTAGAGGAAGAGCGGCTCCGAGTTCCACTCATCAGAAGGTTCATTCAGATCGTACCTGTAGAATGCCTTTTCAAATTTCTCTATTACCATAGTTTATGCATCATTAATTTGTTGATGCAAAACTATATATAATAAGGTTCGCGTATAGGCTTAAAATGTACAAGGTAATGGAAAATTGTACAGAACATACAAAAAGCCCGCGCTGCCATCAGCGGTGCGGGTGAGGAATTGCTATTATTCTTTCAGAGATATCTCATTTTTATTTAGATGTATAATATTAAGTTTCGTATATTTTACTACCATTCTACCACTAATGTTCTGAAATGCGTTTAAGTAAAGGCTTTTCACGATGGTGGTAGAAACACGAATAGTGGTAGTAACTACCACTTTTTGCAAATAAGGCAAGGTTATTTCAGAATAAGTGGCGCTTATTGACGAATAAGGCAGGGTTATTTCAGAAAAAAGCGGTGGTTGGGTAACAAAAGAGGAGAAAAGCGGAAAAATCGTTGCAAATCAGGGGATTTGAGGAATGTCTGAAGATAGACAAAAGCAGATGACTACATCTGAAATACAGGATGAAGGAGAACTTTAGGTCTCTAATTCGTAACCAAATCCTGAGATTGTGAAAATCGCGGCAAATAGGTTACTCTCGGACATGGAAACCGTTGAAATTCAATAAGTTTGAGAAATCGAACTCACTTAGGTACGAGTTGCCGAAATTTGAATAGATTTGCGTAGAAATCGGATGCTCGACATTGACTAATTTTG
>JAFUVZ010000068.1 GCA_017471185.1 Bacteroidaceae bacterium | reverse complement strand
CCAAGTCATCAAGTGCTGTGCCACAGAATCGGATAGGGTAGAGGGTATCACCTGTATCAGTGAGTTTACCCAGTTGAAAACTTTTTTTTGCTAATTATAACAGAGTTTCAATAAAAACCTCTATATTTGCATTGCAGATTGCCTGAACCTTGACTCTTGAAAGAGAGTTCGAGGTGTAGGGTGGGTTGCATACATAGATTTTGGGAAAGCGTTTATCATGCGCTTTGTATTCTGACGGCTTTGATTTCTCCTGCCCGAAGATGCTTTTAAACCCCGCATCTAAAAAAGGGTCAACAAAAACTTCCATATCTCGTCAAGCGTTTTATGAATGAAACAATCATTTTGTCAATGCAAAGAAAAGTAAAAGGCTGAGAACTGCAGCAATCTGCAAAACTAATTTCATGTTTCTCGTAAGATTGGCAGTCAGCGGTAGTGACAACAAGCTAATAAAGATAAGGTGACACACAGAAAACCATCCCTATTGTTTGCTCTATGGTAATGTCTGAAGCCAAAGAGCCATAAAACGGTCATATACCTGATATCCTTTGAGGGAATGATATACAAATTCGTTGTCTGTCAGGTTTTTTAAAGCAGTGTTCACGCTACTTGTACCTTTGAGCTGGTAGCGGTTGATAAAGGCAGACGCGTTGATGGAGGTGACCGTACCTTCTTTTGCGATAGCCTTTAGCAGAGCTCTCTGGTTCTCTGTGAGCATATTGTATTGCTGTTGGTAAGTATCTATGTCCATCATTACGATCTCTTTGATACAACGGGCAACATTCTCTTTTGTGATGGTCTCATTAGACTGTTCGTAAAGTTTGTTGAGTACATATTGCATGAACCATGTGTGTCCTTCAAAACGTTGGTATATATCGCCAAACAGTTCTTTGGGTATCTCCTTGTTTCCCTTTTTCATCCATCCGCTTGCAAAAAGATAATAACTGTTCTCAGGAATGGGTGAAAGAGTCATCCTTTCCGTGACCCGATAAAACGGCCGGCGTGGTGAACTGAAAATGCTATCCATCATATGTTGCTTGCTACCAGAGAAAATAAAATGAACATGAGGTAAGAACTGGATGTATGATCGAAGTAAAGCCTCTGTGCCTTTCTCAGGATACTCCGTGATTTGTTGGAACTCGTCAATGGCTACAAAACATTCCTTGCCTGATTGTTCCAGATAGTCGAATATCTCACGGAGTGTGACTTCTGTCTGCGATGCCTGGAAATCTAAACTTGCTTGGGGAGAACCGGAGATAGGGTCTGCAGAAAACACAAGACGGCAGCTCTTCAAGAAGTTTATCGCTTTTTGTGTGAAGGAATCCATCTCACCCAATATGGTTCTGGCAAGTACCTGTACAAAATCTCTCAAACAGTTTGTGGAATAAATATCTAAATAGAAGCATTCAGCTGCAGGGTTATTTCTCTTGATGTGATAGAACACATTCTTGATGAGGCCTGTCTTACCCATACGTCTGGGACTCATCAAAGTAACCATTCTACCGTTTTTAAGAGAAGAGATCAATTTCTCTGTCTCAGTTTCTCGGTCGCAGAAATAGTCTGGATTAATATATCCATATACCAAAAAAGGATTTGCTATTTCATTCATAATATGTGTCTTGTTTGTTGCGTAATAAATGCTGCATAATTTATGCAGCACAAATTACGCAATTAAAAACGAGATATGCAAATGAAAAGGTATATTTTTGTCATTAGACAGGCATTTGGCACGGTGTTGGCACGGTGTTGGTTCGCTCAAGCACGCAGTTTGAGCGAGGCTACACCGAACGAATAGTATGCGAAGAGTATGAGAAGGGCGAGTGTAAAGCGAGACAGATTTATTTTTTATGCCTACAAGCAAAAATGAGATTATTAGTATTAATATCTGAAGGAGGCTAATTAAAGAGAACCGCCCTCTTGTGCTTCCTTCTTGTGCTGCCAATAAAATAGAAGGAGGCGCCAACGCTATGGCAATCCTCCTTCTTAATCAGGAACCTTTTCACAAAGACTCCTTTGACGAGAATAACATAGGTCAATGACCTATCTGATGTAATTAATAACAATTGTAGGGACTTGCATACTCCCGTATGCTTGGTTTGGTAATGTCCCGGGCTGTGACACCAGCCAAATGTTTATTGTATAAAAAAGTATGTTCCGCTTAATCAGCCATTTTCTTTACAAGACGGACTGGATAATAACGAGAATCATCACTATCTTGATTTTTTGGGTTTATCCTTGTCTCATATAACCTTAAATAATATCCTCTAGAGCCTGTATAAAGCGTGGCCGACCAATAATGGCCTTCATCATTATTTGCGTTTTTTAAATAACGCCATTCTCTTTGTGTAGAGCTGTAATAACCAGTCATACTCAGGAACAGACAACCGTCTTCCAATAGATTGTTCAGCTGAGTTTCGTTGATGTTATTTAACTGTGAATTATTACCCCAATACATCAGACCGCCTTCTTTACGAATGGTCGAACCATCTTTAAATAAAACAGTGCCATAATATGTTTTATCATTCTTCTGAACCGCCACAAAAGCATAGGCCATATCTTCCTGATTAACTGAGATTGTAGTAACTGAACCATTCTCATTCTCTATCTGAATCGGCATCTTTGGCTTACCTTTTACTATATTTTCCCAGTCTTTTTGCGTCGGCATAGTCCATCTGTCACTTTCAGAAGAGTAGATAGGTAATTTATCGCTCGTAGCTTTGATATTTGAGCCGTCTGCACCTAACTCTGAATCACCTTTCAGGAAAGACCATTGGAAATAATACTTGTTCAGACTTGAGGCCTGCCTATAATAATTCTCCAACACAAAAGGATCATCCTCACCAACAAGAGTATATCCCGCATCACTACGCACTAAGATGCCTTTAGAGATATCATAGCCACGGTAATAGCCAATACCGGATACTGTCAACGTCGCTGTGCCGGAAACGGCGGATGTTGCATAAGGTGAATTTACAGTGGCAGTAACAGTAGCATCACCCACGGCAACTCCTTTGGCATACATCACGGCAGATGTAGCACCACCGCTGTTGGAACTTGCGGAAGTGGAATTTACCGTCACATACGCTGTATTGTTAGATTCCCATGAAACGGTTGGCCAAGAGCTAATCACTCCGTTGTTCGTATGGGTAAGTGTGGCAGTAAGCACCCGTTGGCCATTGATTAATACTTTATCAGTGGCAGGGCTGACAGTTACTCCTGTCACCTCATTCACATTAACTGTATAGATGGCAGTCTCGCTGGCATCTCCCTTAGTGGCTGTAGCCTGTATTCTTGCCACACCAGCCGAAACGGCAGTGATGTTTCCAGAAGCGTCAACCGTAGCTATGCCTTCATCCAATGAACTCCAAGCAACCGTAGTTTCAAGATCTGCTGTCACGGTAGGTTCTGCTATCTCATCTCCTATCCAGACGGTAGTTGATGACGGACTCAGGCTAAAGTCGAAGGAGTTATATGGAAGTCCTGTCTCCGATGTGGATCCGGTTTCCCAATCGCTTACCGTTGCGTCAAACTTCACGCTGGTCATGCCCAGGTGCAGGGCGAGGTTATACCTCTTGCCGGCTTCTAATTTGTTGCCGTCAGCAAAGGAAATGGTCTTGGTGATTTTGTTCTCCACACTGGTTCCGTGGGTAACACCGTCTGACAGATAGCCAGCCAGCTCATCTGTAGCGGTCTCTACATCATATACGATGGTCACTTTTAAAGGCTGGCCTGATGGTATGACATAGATGGGGTCATCACTTGAGCCGTTGAAGAGGTTGACAGGGGTTTTTGTAACGCCCGCCTGCAATGCCGCGTCATTATAAGGCACATCCTGTACGATAACAGGGTTCAATCCCTGCGGAGCTTCGTTTACTGACTCACTCTGACCTTCCCTGCCATTGGTGCGTCCGTCATATACTGTAACAGAGCCTCCGTCGATGTAATTGGCACCAGCCAGGTCATACCAAGTGGCCTTGCTCGTGTTCAGGTTGAAGGCACCCTTGGTTACAAAGCCTTCAAAAGTGATGGAGCGCACGTAGATATGGGTCTGAGGCGCATTGGGCTCAAGTGTGGACTTGTCAGGATAAGTGCCCAATTTGATGCCAGGGGTGAGGTCATCCACAGCGGCATCCACCTGTACGTTCAATGCAGCCAAGGCATGGTTGAAGGCAAACTCCACTTTCTCGTTCACTGGCTGCTTAGTCATGTCTAACAAAGGCTTGCCATCAGACTTTGATACGCCCCAGCTGAAATCCACCTGATTGGCTGGATCCAGGCTTACATAGTATTTCACAAACGGATCGCCTACCGCACCGTTACGGCTCAAACCTACGATGCCTGATGTAGCGTCACCTTCCACAATGCCTGTGGCGCTTGTCACATTCACATAGGGGGCATAGGCGAAGAAGCTCAGGCGGTCAACGCCCTCGCTCACTGCATTGTCGCCTGTCTCGTTAGGCCAATACTGTACGGGCTTATATTCCCAATTCGTACCATGCACCTTTGTGTTATACATGAAGTTGGGCTGGTAGATAGGACTGTAGAGGTCGTCATCGGTATAATAGGCTATTACACCGAAGCCTTTGTCTTGCAGGCTAACCTGTCCTTCAGTAGCATCAGAGGTAACCAATGTGCCAGGGTCTCCGGCACGGGTCACGGCACGGTTGACGTATGCACCGAACTGAACAGGTTGCTTCGTCACCACTGCTTCCGTGTTAGTCTTAGCTGGATTTATGGAGTTATCCACAAGCTCAGAATCTTTTGCGCAGCTTGCCAACACTGTGGCAAGGACTGCTGTCATCAATAACTTGTTTCTCATTGCATCACTTTTTTTTGTTAATCTTTGTCTTTATGGTACCATCTTCTTTACCAAGCGGACGGGGTAAAAACAATTATCTTCAGCATCTTTATAGCCATATGATGTTATTTCTAATTCTAAACAACACTTTTTCCAATAATCTTCATCATTAGGATCATCTTCATCAACTTTGAATGTGCTGGTTAAGTAATCGCAATATGCCCAATCATCTCCATCAAGATAATCAGTTTTTCCCATACACCAGCCCAAGTTACTAATATAATATCCAGTACAAGGCAAAAAAATGCAACCCTGATTAATAAAAGAATTAAATTCGTCTTGAGGTATTTTGTTTAGACTATACAAAGTTCCAGTATATTCTACGTCGTCTAAAACTCCTATCAGGTTTTCGTTTATACTTGTTTTATGAGTTGCTGTACCCAATGAAAGCCCATCTGGTAATAACAAAACACCTGGAATATTATTACCTGTAGTTAAATCAACCTCTATATAGACAAACCCATTATTCTCAATAGTTCTGCCATTTACAGAAATATCAGTACATGTTCCTTCTAGAATTATATCCCAATCATCAGTACTTGGAAGATTCCATCTTTCTGAAGTATTATTATAGAATGGTAATTTCGAACTATTCGCTAAAATGCCTTTTCCATCAGCACCAAAATCTGTTTGTAATGTTTTCCATTCGTGATAAAAAACTCCTATTGCATCATTTGTTTCACAATAGCTCCATATAGCTAACTGGTTATCTTCATCAGAAAGTGAATAAACGGCACCAGCTTTTTTCAGAATCCCCTTCGATATATCATAACCTCTGAAATAGCCAGCAGCTGGAGAAGGTCCAGGAGTAGCAGCTGTGCAAGTCAAGCTTGCCGTATTCGAAACATTGGTAGCAAAGGCAGAACCAACGGTAGCGGTAATAGTTGCTGTGCCAGCTGCTACAGCGGTTGCTGTCGTAGTGGCAGTGGTAGAAGTACTATGAGTAGCCGTTGCTTGTGCCGGATCTACCGTGAAATAGGCTGTGTTGTCAGATGACCAAGTGACAGTAGGCCATGAGTCAATGGTACCGTTGTTGGTGTGGGTCAGGGTAGCCGTGAGCGTCTGAGTGCCACCCGTAGTTACCTCAGCTGTAGTAGGAGAGATGGTAATACCCGTTACAGCATTGACGTTCAACGTAAAGTCAGCAGTCTTACTCTTGCCGTCTTTCTCTGCCGTTACCGTAATCTTTGCCACTCCTTTGCCAACAACCGTGATATATCCAGAACTCTCATTCACTGTAGCCACATTGGTATTGTTTGAAGCCCAAGTTATGTTGGCATCAGTAATTGTCTCAACGCCATCACTTACTGTCACCGTTGGGGTAGTGACACTCTCGCCAATCCATACAGTCTGGGATGTTTCACTCAGGCTTACTTGGCTCAGTGAGCTGAAATTGTCAGGCAAATTGGTATTCGCAATTTCTGATTCTGTAGGCCAGTCATTAACCGTAGCGTCAAACTTCACGCTGGTCATGCCGAGATGCAGGTTAATGGTGTATTTCTTACCGGCATCAAGCTTCATGGCAGTGCCGTCAGTCAGCTTGATGGTCTTGGTAATCTTGTTCTCGATGCTTGTTCCGTGGGTCTCACCGTCAGAGAGGTGAGTGGCGAGTTTCGGGTTCTGTGTCTCCACATCATAGACAATAGTCACCTGCACTGGCTGGCCGGATGGGATGACATAGATGGAAGCATCGGCAGCAGCACTGTTGAACAGGTTCACTGGCGTATTGGTTACGCCAGCCGGAAGGTTTGCGGCATCAGCATAAGGAACGGTCTGCCTGATTACATCATTCAGTCCTGTGGGAGTTTCATTGACAGACTCGCTCTGACCTTCCCTGCCGTTGGTGCGTCCGTCATAAATGGTTATAGAACCTCCGTCAATATAGTTTGCTCCAGCCAGGTCATACCACTTCGCTTTGTCCGTGTTCAGGTTGAAGGCACCTTTCGTGACGAAGCCCTCAAAGGTGACAGAACGCACGTAGATGCGTGTTTCGTCGCCTAAAGTGTTGCTGCCAGTAGTAAGCTCATCGATGGCAGCGTCAATCTTCACGTTCAAAGCAGCCAAGGCGTGGTTGAAAGCGAACTCTACTTTCTCGTTCACTGCCTGCTTGGTCATGTCTGTCAAAGGCTTGCCGTCAGCCTTTGATACGCCCCAACTGAAATCCACCTGCTTGGCTGGATCCAGGTTTGCGTAGTATTTCACTAACGGGTCACCCGTAGCGGCGTTACGGCTCATGCCCACGATGCCAGAAGTAGCGTCACCCGTCACGATGCCAGTCGAAGGTGTTACCTCTACCCAAGGAGCGTAAGCGAAGAAGCTCAGGCGGTCAATGCCCTCGCTGGCAGCGTTAGAACCGAACTCGTTGGGCCAGTAGCGCACAGGGTTATAGGTCCAGTTCGCAGTTGATACCTTGGTGTTATACATGAAATTAGGCTGATAGATAGGACTGTAGAGGTCGTCATCGGTGTAATAGGCGAACACACCGAAACCCTTTTGTTCCAGACTCACCTGCCCATCTCCTGTTCCATTAGTAGTAAGCACGCCTTCTGCCCCTGCTCGGGTAACGGCACGGTTGACGTATGCGCCGAACTGCACCGGTTGCTGCGTATTGACAGACGTGTTGTCCTTGCTGATAGGAGCCGGGTCATTCATTGATTCCGAGTCCTTCGAGCAGGCTACCAACATAATGGCAAATGCTGTTAAAACCAATAACTTGTCTTTCATAATCATTCGTTTTTATTTATTCTCGTAATATTCTTTATTTGTATTAGTAGGCGAAAACGGGGAGTGCGGCTAATGCCATAGACGCTCCTGGAGCAATACCAGAATACCTATTACTAGTATTATAGGTCCACATATAAGAACTGGAATAAGCGGTACTGGTTATATAGTTAGTATTTCTAACTGCCAGATTCGCCCATACACCTTTTCTGTCATTCTGTACAGCTCCTGTCATTTCCATTTGACTTTTGGATGGTATGAACCAGTGCCCTTTAGCTCCAGTTTCATTATTTATGCCATAACCGAGATTCCATACTTGGTTGAGAATAACAAAGTTAGTGTCTGTTCCCTTGTCAAAACTGAGCGCATACCCTTCTTTGTCTGTAATAATAGAAGCATTTGCGCCCCATTTTGAATCAGTATTATACATTTCAGTTAATCTAAGCACCAGTACACGACTGCCAGGAATAGCAGCGTCAACGTCTGTCCCTTTCGTACTTACATACGCTACTGCACCAACCGCTCCACCTGCCTTTGCTGCTTCAAGGTCAGCAAAAACCTTAAATGAACCGTCTTGCATTACATATTTTCCCAAATACTCCGATGCATCGGTCAATGTGCCATCATAAGCATCCTTGCTCAACTTCGCCAAGTCGGAAAGCGTGGCCACAGAAGTAACAGTTACGTTGGTGGTTGCCGTAATCTCATTGTCATAATATGTAGATAATGATTGCATGGGTTCACCTGCGAGTCCATTAAGTATTCCACTCTGATCAAGTTTAGCCGTGATTATTGCTGTACCTGGAGCTACTGCAGTCACCTTGCCGGAAGCGTCCACTGTAGCTACACTTTCGTCGCTGCTTGACCAAGTGACAGTCTGGATATCGGCATCTGCCGGACCTACAGAGGCATTCAGTTGCCTTGGCTCTTCACCCACACTCATGCGCACATCGGTTTCTATAACATTCAATGTTATGGCTGGTATTATTACAATCAGTTTGACAGAATTGGATCTGCCGTCATCTGAAGTAACTGTAAGGGTTGTAGTACCATGTTTTAAAGGCGTTACCATATTAGTAGTTTGGTTAACAGCTGCTACAGTCTCATCACTGCTTGACCAGGGAGAATCTGATGATACCGTGAATGTGCCATTAGGAATGCCATTCATTAAATATTCAAAATAGTAATTGACTATCGTATTGGGGGTGGGCTTTGAAGATTTAGAGATAATCGTTGTACGTTCAGTATAAACCATTACCTGACTGGTAGCCGTAAACCCACCGTCTTCCGTCGTCGCTGTAATGACTGCATTGCCTTCGCTTATGGCTGTAACCTTGCCATTGCTATCTACCGATGCTACTGAAGGATTGCTGCTTGACCAGGTGACAGCCTTGTTGAGAGCTTCATCTGGCGATACTACTGCTGCTAAATTCTTTGTATTGCCGATTTGTAAAGAAAAACCAGCTGGATTAACGCTCACGCCTGTTGCATGAGGATATGGCGTTACTGTAATATCTATTGCGTCTTTGATGCTTTCATCTTCTTCAGCTGTTGCTGTTATCGTTACGGTGCCAGCACTTATAGGAGTGATGATGCCGTTCTCATCAATGGTCGCTATGTTAGTGTCACTGCTTGACCAAATCACATTCTTATTCGTAGCATCATTCGGGCTGACAGTTACCGACAGTTGTAAAGTCTGGTCTGTTTCCGCAATCAAAGTATAAGGTGCCGGGTCGTTAATGCTGATGCTTTCTACTGCAACAGGAATTGTCGTGTTAACCGGCAGGTCTGCATTTCCAGAACCTCCGTCACTCCAGTCTGATATGGTAGCGTTCAGCTTGACGCTGGTCATGCCTAAGTGTAGGTTGAGGATATAATGCTTGCCAGCCTCCATCCGCATGGTCTCACCGGATGTTAAGGCGATGGTCTTTGTGATGCGGTTCTCGATGCTGGTACCATGTGTCACGCCGTCAGACAGATAGCCGGGCAGCTTGTCAGCCTGCGTTTCTACATCATAGACTATAGTCAGTTTCAATGGCTGGCCGGTAGGGATGACGTAAACGGGGGCATCTATGGATTCATTTTCACCAAACAGGTTGACAGCAGTGGCGGTTACGCCATCAGTCAGGGCTGCGTCACCATATTTGGCAGACTGTACTAAGACAGGATTCAGCCCTTTGGGCAACTCATTCACTGCCTCAGCAGCACCCTCATTGCCATTGACACGTCCGTCATGCACGGTTACCTTGCCGCCGTCCAGATAATCGTCGCCTGTCATGTTATGCCACATCACTTGACCTGGCTGGGTGTTCAGATTGAAAGCACCCCTTTCTGCAAAACCCTCAAAAGAGACAGAACGTACATATATGTGGGTGGAGGCATCTGCAACCACCTCGTCTATATCCGCATCTATCTGCACGTTCAGCGCAGCTAAGGCATGATTGAACTCAAACTCTACCTTCTGGTTGGTAGCCTGCTTGGCCATGTTGACGCGAGGCGTTCCCCAACAGAAATCCACCTGACTGGCAGGATTGAAGTTCACGTGATAATATACGAAAGGATCACCTATGGCACCGTTACGGCTCAAAGCCACGATGCCCCTGCCGGGATTGTCATTCTCATCTGTGTAGCCTGTCAGCTGGTTTACATCCACATGAGGAGCGTAGGCGAAGAAGCTCAGACGGTCTAAGCCCTCACTGGCATCATGCTCACTGTTCTCGTTGGGCCAGTAACGCACCGGATTATATTCCCAGTGGTCTGTCTGATAGGCTACCTTCGTGTTATACATGAAGTTAGGCTGGAAGTCCGGGCTGTAAGTCTTGTCATCAGTATAATAGGCTAACACACCGAAACCGTTGGTCTTGAGCTGGTCAATGCCTAAGTTCCCCTCATATCCGGCACGGGTCACGGCACGGTTGAGGTAAGCTCCAAACGATACGGGCTGCTGCGTTGAGCCAACAGTCTTGTTACCCTGTTCTGAAGGTACGGGACTGTCAATTGTTCCCGAGTCTTTAGAACAAGCTGCCAACATCATGGCGAATGCCGCTATCAACCAAAACTTTCCTTTCATATATTACCGTTAATCAATATTCTGTAATGTTATGTTTAAATCCAGTTGTCTGCCTGGCCGATAAGCATCCGCATATTCACTAAGGCGGATGGTTATGGTGCCGGACTTGGATAGCTCTGTGAGTTTAATATCATTAAAATAGATGTCGTATGAGATGTGCACTTCCGCCGTCTGTTCGTTCCCTCCCACGGTAAGTGGGATGTAAAGCACTCCGTTTCCTTCATTTGTCCACGGGGTATCGGGAGTCAGCTCTGTGTCACCACCTCTTAATAATGTGATTGAGCGGGTGACTGTAGCATTCTCGCTCATAATGGGTTGCCAGTTGGCTGTTCCATTGTGCCAGAGCACCAGCTTTGCCTTAGAGGTAAGCTTATAGTCGATGCTGACATCAGTGAGTATCAGCCTCATGGTGCCGAGTGCCGAAGCCATCTCGTCACTCATGCTGATGGTAACCTTGTCACCTGCACAGGCAAGGGCGTGCTGGAAGTCGAACCGCACGCTCTGGTTGGTTGCCTGCTTGCTCTTGTCAAGCTGCATGGCATAGAGCAGGTCTTCCTGGCTGCTGATGTCATCTGCCAGCCTATAAGTGAGCCAGGGGTCTCCCTTCTCGGTCTTCTGACTGAAGTCGGAGATGCAACGTCCGTAAAAAGGTGCGTATGCGAAGAAGCTGACGTATCGTGGCAGAGACGCATCTTCACCTTCTCCGTTGGGCCAGTAGCGCAGGGGGTAATAGTTCCATACGCCAGATTCAAGAGACACCTGCTCGTTATACATAAAGTCTGGTGACACATTGCTCTCGCTGTACTTGTGCAAGCCCGTATAAGTTGCAAACACGCCGAAGCTGTTTAGATTGGAGCTGTTGATTTCTCCTGTGGCGCGTGTCACAGGCCAATCTTCTCCTGTAGTCCCTGACAAGGAGGCAGAGAAGGCGATAGGCACAGCCGCTTCGTATGGAGGCAAGGTTTCTTCACTCTGCTGACCACAAGAAGTGGCCAGCAAAGCGAAGACCATCAGAATTAGGCAGGTACTTCGTCTCATTTCTTCTGACTTTGGAATTGTTGATTATTAGTTGTTAGCAGGCAGGTTTGAATCGTTTGTCGTTGCCGTAGTCCATGGAGATACGGTAGCGTCAAACTTCACGCTGGTCATGCCGAGATGCAGCTTCAAGGTATAAGCCTTGCCGGCCTCGATGTTGGTTGTCGTGCCGAACACTGCCGTTTTGGTAATCTTATTCTCGATGCTGCTTCCGTGAGTCTCGCCGTCAGACAGGTAACCTGGCAGGTTCGTGTCGATGGTCTCTACGTCATACACGATGGTCACGTCCATAGTCTCGTATGTCGGGATGACGAAGATGGATTCCGTAAGAGCTGTAGCAGCTGATGCAGATGTTGTCTTAAACAGGTTCACAGGGGTTTCGGTTACACCATCTGTTGGTTTCCACGTCGCTGCCGTGCCGGTGTTATGCTGGATGATGACAGGATTCAGCATGGCAGGTTTCTCACTCTTCTGTTCTGAACCAACCTTGGCTTCTTTGCCATCTTTCAACCCATCAAAGACAACCACTTCTTTGCCGCTGCCAGACAGTTCAGACGTGCCGTCGGTGTTGAGCCACAAAGGAATATCTTTCTCTGTATTGTTCAGGTTCAGGGTTCCTTGTGTCTCAAAACCTGTGAAGGTGATGCTGCGTACATAGATACGGGTATTAGCGTCTAATGTTGCCGTCGTAGGTGGAGTTGTCGGTACTGTGGCCTGGTCAACAAAAGCGTCAATCTGCACATTCAGCTTTGCCAGTGCGTGCTTGAAGTCGAACTGGATCTTGTCGTTGTTCTTGCTTTTTACCAAATCAAGGTAAGGGAATCCAGGAGTGGCAGTAAAAGCACCCGTAGAAATAGGGTTATATGTGGCCGTAGCAGGCTGGACAGCCCACAGCAGGTCAACAGACTTAGATGGGTCCGGATCAACCACATATTTCACCATCGGGTCTCCTGTCGCTGAGTTTCTTGAAACCTGAATGATGCCGTAAGCCTTGTCATGCGCTGCGTCTGTTGAAGTTGTCACATCCACCGTACCTTTACCAGGCGTTACCGCTACGTAAGGAGCGTATGCGAAGAAGCTCACCTTATCCACGTCATCACTGGCAGCATCGTTGCCATACTCATTAGGCCAGTACTTCACAGGAGAGTATGACCATGTGGTGGTAGTGCCACTGGCCGTTCCCGTCACCTGCTGGTTATACATGAAGTTAGGCGTAGAGAACTGTGAATAGTCAGCGTTGTCAGTGTAGTAAGCAAAGACACCGAAGCCAGCGGCAGGCAGGTTGGTTGTCGTTAATTCACCAGCCTGTCCGGCACGGGTAGTGGCACGGTTAACGTATGCACCAAACTCGACAGGCACCTGTTCGGCCACCTGATCTGTTGGACTTTGCGCAACCTCAGCGGACTTCTGTACGGAGTCAGCCTCGTCATTTGAGCAGGCTGCAAATGTAATCGCAGCTACTGCAAGCATTAAAAACTTCTTGTCCATATTAACATAAAATTAAAGTTATTAATCATTCTCCATTAATCATTCTCTATTATTCATTATTCATTCTCCATTGGCTTCGCCCAATTTTGTCGCGACTCGGCATAGCTGATGCAAGCATCGCTCTGCTCTCGCTGCTCCAAAAAGTCTCCATTCTTACATTCCCACGTCTGCCGAGCCCCCGTTCTCCCAAGGAGTTACCGTAGCATCAAAGCCCGTGCCTCCCTTCGCCATCACGTATGGCAGGTCGGGGGCTAATTCAATGGGAATATCCACCCTGATTACCAGCTGGTCCTCATAGATGGAGACATGTCCACCCACATCAAAGTGATAGTTCAATACCGTCTCTTCATCACGCAGCAGGAACTCCAGGTTCAGACGTAGTGCGGAGAGGATATCGTCGTCAATCACACCGTCGCGTGTAACCGCTTGCTGAACTCCGTATTCCGTACTCCATGTGGTTTCTTCTGCCAGACCAAAAGTGTTGATGGAAGAGGTGATGTTACCTGTATTATCGCCTGTCACATTCACATTCCATTCGTCTATCGCCAGGATACACGGCTTGTCATTGTGCTGCCGTTTCGCCATCATATAGCCGCTTGCCAGACCTACGATAGAGGCACGCACGCTGTGCAGATAGTAGATACCTTTCACATGTACCAGCACATGCAGCTTCCACACGATAGGTTTGGGCCAGGCGTATAAGGTATGTGTCGCTACATCCGTGGTATAGTCTTCCTTGTCTCTCCATTTGATGTAATCTCCGTCAAATCCGGATGTGATATTCACGTCACTCAACACGTCTAAGCTGATGGACTCTGGCTCAGCAGATACCTGATAGACAGGCGAGGCGGCATCTATGACGGTACCTCCCTGCGCATGAGGAATCTGATTCCACATGACATCTGGCACGGCTTTGTCGCCAAACAGCTCTGTGTCTGTTGAAACAGGCTGGTTCACAGCGGGGCGGGATAGTACTTCTGCAAGTTCAGGGTCATTCATGTTGACAAACTCAAGCCGTCCGTATTCCTCTGGTGAATAGTCGAATACCAAGCCGGTATAATTGCCTATCGGAAGATTCAGCCAGCTGTGTTCGACCTCTGCGGTCTTGTGGTTGCGAGTATATCCGCTACCGTTGTTGTCGATGAACCAGGCCGTCATACCCTGTGGGTAATCAGCAGCCTCGCTCCAGTCGGTCACCAGTTCCACCTGCGGATATGCATCTGCCAACACCCAAAGGTTTCGACGGTCTTTACAACCGGTGACTAATGCCAGTAGTCCTATTATTATATATAAGGTGTACTTCTTCATGGTTTCCTTGTTTTAAAATGAAACGGACGGGCGTTGAACAGATACACCAGGCTCACGTTGATGTGGGTGGCACCCGGGAACACGAAATGGTCGGAGTCATGATACATCAGGTGGTAGTCCTGTTCTTCCAGATGGTGCTCCGGATAGGTGGAACTACCGTAATAATGACGGTATTTCGAAGTAATCACGCCCAAACCGATGCCTGCGTCAATGGCCCAGTGTTCGCCCCAACGATGCTGATAGCCTATGTTGACATAGCCATTGACATATTCTCCCTGGTAACCTTCATGCTTTTTCCATTCCCAGTCGTATAGGCCTGCGGCAGCGGCTAATCCTACATGCCATCCGTCTAACCAACGGTGAAACTCCCGCTTGCCTAACCAATAGCGTATCTCTGCGCCTAAGTTAAGGAACTGGGACGCATGTGCGTTCTTATTCCAGATGAACCAGGGGTGGAAGAATTCTGCCTCTAAACTCCATCGGTTGTTGTTGCCAAGCGGAATCTCCACCTCGATATTCGGAGCCACCACGCCCCACATCAGCAGGTTGGTCTTCACTGCCCATGCAGGAGTCTGGTCTGCCGGCTGTGCCTCTCTTCTGCTCTTCTTGACACAATCCTCGCAATCAGTGTAATGGTGTATTTCTTTTTGGTTGATGATGACGAGTGTGTCTTTAATGACCAGTGTGTCACGTCCGGCTCTTATAGGATCCCAGCTTACTATGGCAGACCCTCCGCTACGCAGAGGAGGCAGATAATATTTCAATAGTTTGGTCCATACCCAACCGTCGTGAATCTTGCGTAGTTTTAGCTCACGGTTGTCAATGCCACGTCTGTCGGTCGAAGCAGGTTCCCGGATAATACCAAGCACTTCATCACGCCAGTACTCATTGCTGGCGGCAATGGCATTGTAAAGTCCATCCCATCTGGCAGCTTCATTGTGGACTATGATCCGCTCGATTCTGCCAGGCATCCGTTGCTCAATGAGCCGCTTGATAGATTCTCCACGATGCTGACCCAGCCAGAAATTATGTTGGGCAGTACCTTCTGGTGAAGCACCTGCATAGATGTCTAATATAATGTCTGACGGGTTCTTGTCAGCATAATGAAGATTGAAGTTTCTTTCAAAGATATTCCAGCGTGATTCGTTTCCTTCAAAGTCCATGTGGATGCGAATGCTGTCTAAATGAAAACGTATCTCAAGTGTGTCTCTTAAGACTTGATGCTGTGCGGAAACTTTATTTGTATGAGCAAAGATGATAAGTAACACACACAAAAAAAACATCCATGCTTTACGGGCATAGAAGGACATATATCTTATATAATCTATGTTCTTGTTATTAATCATTTGCTATTCTGTGTAAGCACTGTTTCCTGTTGCTCAGAAAGGAAACACAAAATCTGTGTAAAGATATACAAAACATATAATACCCAAAGCAAATTGTTTAAATATTTAGTGTTATGTTATGATTTATTGGCAGTTTTTAACATTGTTTAGTGTTTGGTGAGCTTTATTAGACAGCATGGAGCCATATTAATGTATGACTGGCAATGAAAAATGGCGAGACCGGTTGGCCTCGCCATTTGACTATAATTTAGCGATGGAAATTATTCCTTCACTTCTGTACCCCAGTTGTTCTGAGCCAAACGCTTGTAGCTGTTGTAACGCCACTTAGCATTGTCCTCAGCAGCCTGGAACAGTTCGTCTGCTTCTGCAGGATACTGCTTCATCACCGATGCATAGCGAACCTCACCTTTCAGGAAGTCCTTGAAGTTTTCCCACTTAGGCTCCTTGCTATCCAATGTGAACGGGTTCTTGCCCTCAGCTTCCAGTGCTGGGTTGTAGCGCCACAGGTGCCAGTAACCGCACTCAACTGCCTTAGCTTCCTCAGCCTGGCTCTTACCCATGCCGGCCTTCAAACCATGATTGATACATGGAGCATAAGCAATGATGAGTGATGGACCTGGATAAGCTTCAGCCTCACGCAGTGCCTTCAGGGTCTGAGCGTTGTCAGCACCCATAGCGATCTGTGCTACATATACATAGCCGTAAGTAGTAGCCATCAGGCCGAGGTCTTTCTTGCGCACGCGCTTACCAGCAGCAGCAAACTTGGCAATAGCACCGA
The DNA here is from genome assembly GCA_017471185.1 of Bacteroidaceae bacterium. Lineage (GTDB taxonomy): Bacteria > Bacteroidota > Bacteroidia > Bacteroidales > Bacteroidaceae > Bacteroides. The sequence continues at coordinate 14,229 of JAFUVZ010000068.1, read as the reverse complement.
TAGGAGTCGCCTTTGATGACTGACCACCAGTGTTAGAATAAACCTCTGTATCGATAACGAGGATGTTGACATCCTTACCAGATGCGATAACGTGATCGAGACCACCGTAACCGATATCGTAAGAAGCACCGTCACCACCGATGATCCACTGGCTACGCTTCACGAGGTAGTTCTGGAACTCAGCGATTACTGCGCAATACTTGCACTTGTCCTTGTTTGCCTCTACCAGAGGAACAATCTGCTTGTACAGCTCCTTGGTCTTGGCTGGGTCGTTCTGGTTATCTACCCAATCCTGGAACAATGCCTTTGCCTCAGCTGGAACATTCTCGTCTGCGATAGCAGCCAGCATGGTCTCGGTCAGACGCAGATGCATCTTCTCGTTAGCCAATGTCATACCTAAACCGAACTCGCAGAAGTCCTCGAACAATGAGTTAGCCCAAGCTGGTCCGTGACCCTCGGCGTTAGTAGTATAAGGAGTAGATGGAACAGAACCAGAGTAGATAGAAGAGCAACCGGTAGCGTTTGCCACAATCTGACGGTCGCCGAACAACTGGCTGATCAGTTTCACGTATGGAGTTTCACCGCAACCTGAGCATGCGCCAGAGAACTCAAACAGAGGCGTAGCGAACTGTGAGTTCTTAGGAGTCTGCTGGATATCAATCAGGTTCTGCTTGCTGGATACGTTCTTCACGCAGTATTCCCAGTTAGCAGCTTCCTTCTTCATGTCCTCAGCTTCAGGATCGAATGCCACCATCTTCAGAGCCTTCTCACCCTTCTTGCCCGGGCAGACATCAGCACAGTTACCGCAAGCCAAGCAGTCGAGTACATCCACCTGGATGCGGAACTTCATACCCTTGATCTGAGCTGGAGCCAGTACGTCAAGCTTAGCAGCATCGAGGCCAGCAGCTTCAGCATCATCCATTACGAACGGACGGATAGCTGCGTGAGGACAAACGAATGCACACTTGTTACACTGGATACAGTTCTCAGAATTCCATACAGGAACGAAGTTAGCCACACCACGCTTCTCATACTTAGCGGTGCCGCTGTACCAGGTACCGTCTTCGATACCCTTGAAGGCTGATACTGGCAACAGATCGCCGTCCTGAGCATTGATAGGACGAACCACCTCGTTGATGAATGCTGGGTCGTCGTTCACTGGCTTAGGATCGTCTGGCAGGTTAGCCCATGCAGGGTCAACAGCCAAAGTATGGTATTCTCCACCACGGTCAACAGCTGCGTAGTTCTTGTTCACCACATCCTCGCCCTTCTTAGCGTATGACTTCACGATGAACTTCTTCATCTGCTCGATAGCCAGGTCGATAGGAATAACCTCCGTGATGCGGAAGAATGCACTCTGCAGGATGGTGTTGGTGCGGTTGCCCAAACCAATCTCCTGAGCAATCTTGGTAGCGTTGATATAATAAACGGTGATGTTGTTCTTAGCGAAATACCTCTTCACGCGGTTAGGCAGGTTAGCAGCCAGTTCCTCAGCATCCCAAACGGTGTTCAGCAGGAATGAACCGTTCTTGCGCAGACCACGGGTTACGTCATACATGTGCAGGTAAGCCTGAACGTGGCAAGCCACGAAGTTAGGCGTATTCACATAGTAAGTCGAACGGATGGGAGAGTCACCGAAACGCAGGTGAGAGCAGGTGAAACCACCTGATTTCTTTGAGTCGTATGCGAAATATGCCTGGCAGTGCTTGTTGGTGTTGTCACCGATAATCTTCACAGAGTTCTTGTTAGCGCCAACAGTACCGTCTGCACCCAAACCATAGAACTTAGCCTCGAACATGCCGTCGCCACCCAGAGCGATTTCTTCTTCCCGTGGGAGAGAAGAGAAGGTAACGTCATCAACGATACCGACGGTAAAGTGATCCTTAGGCTCTGGCAATGCCAGGTTCTTGAATACAGCAATCATCTGGGCAGGAGTAGTGTCCTTTGATCCCAGACCATAACGGCCAGCCACAATCACAGGAGCATCGGCAGCGCCATAGAATGAATCCTTCACGTTCATATAAAGTGGGTCACCTGCAGCTCCTGGTTCCTTGGTACGGTCCAGTACAGCAATGCGCTTAGCAGTCTTCGGCATTGCAGCCAACAGATCCTTAGCAGACCATGGGTTGAAAAGATGTACAGCCAGCAAGCCGACTTTCTCACCCTGTGCGCGCAGGTGGTCAACCACCTCACGGATACACTCGGTAACAGAACCCATAGCTACGATTACGCGCTCAGCCTCAGGGTCACCATAGTAGTCAAACAGATGATAAGAACGGCCAGTAATCTTTCCGATCTCATCCATATAATGCTGAACGATAGCAGGCACATTGGTGTAGAAACCGTTGCTTGCCTCACGATGCTGGAAGAAGTGGTCTGGGTTCTCTGCCATACCACGCATCACAGGCTTCATCGGGTTCAGTGCTTTCTTGCGGAACTCAGCCAGTGCCTCACGGTCAATCAGAGGAGCGAGGTCATCGTTGTCCAGCTTTTCTATCTTCTGAATCTCATGAGAGGTGCGGAAACCATCGAAGAAGTTCAGGAAAGGCAGACGTGCGGTCAATGCTGCCAGGTGAGCGACACCAGCCAGGTCCATCACTTCCTGTACAGAACCTTCAGCCAACATGGCGAAACCTGTCTGACGGCAAGCCATCACATCCTGATGGTCACCGAAGATACACAGAGCATGAGAAGCCAGTGTGCGGGCTGAAACGTGGAACACGCAAGGCAAGTTCTCTGCAGCAATCTTATACATGTTAGGAATCATCAGCAGCAAGCCCTGGGATGCGGTGAAAGTAGTGGTCAACGCACCAGCCTGCAGTGAGCCGTGTACTGCACCGGCAGCGCCACCTTCCGATTGCATCTCCTGTACACTTACTGTCTCGCCGAAAATGTTCTTTCTGCCAGCGGCAGCCCACTCATCCACATGTTCTGCCATTGTAGATGAAGGAGTGATAGGATAGATAGCGGCCACCTCGGTAAACATATACGCGATGTGAGCGGCAGCTTCGTTACCATCACAAGTAATGAATTTTTTCTCTTTAGCCATAATTTTTATGTAATTAGTTATTGTTTTATGCACTTTTTCATTCAAGTTTGCAAATATAGCTCTTTTTTGCCTATTATCAAAGAGGTGTTTGCAAAATATTAACTATCTTTATGACCGAAATAACAATCAAACGATTTATGGTACTTTATACTTTTAACCCGGATACGGACTTGGCACTTGCCAATGGCAAGGGAAACTATACGCCAACTGACCCTGTGAAACAAATGATACAGGATCTGGCTGCATTGCCAATATGGTATGCGGAGCCTGGCAGCCAGGTCCTTGCAGATAGTATATATAATGAGGAATTCCTGATGGAGATGAAGGAATTCTTCCCGTTGGATGTAAGTTTGATTCCACTCAATACTTTGAAATATATTGATGAGCCTATTGAGGTTTGCCCTTGGGGGTGGAATCACTCCTTCCGCAATATGCTGGCGAGGGCTGGGGTGGGGATGGAGTATTTGCCTTCTGACTTTGAACTTGACGAACAACGTAAGTTGTCGCAACGCAAGACTGTAAGTACGGTACTGGAACTGTTTAAAGACGAAGAAGGTTTCTGTGGGCTTTCGCGTAATGTGCTGAAGACATCCGGATGCGAAAAGTACTACAATATGATGTCCGACTTGGGAGGTGTGGTATTCAAGGAACCTTGGTCGAGTAGCGGTAAAGGGCTGCTCTGGTGCAGGGATGGGTTTACTGAGAAAGACAGGAACTGGTGTCAGCGGGTTATAGACACCCAGGGCTATGTGACAATGTCTCCTATATATAATAAGGTGCAGGATTTCGCGATGGAGTTTTATGTGGATGACCAGCATGCCAATGAGGTGACTTTCCTGGGGTATTCGCTGTTTGATACAGATATGAGGGGCAGCTACAAGGGAAACGCATTGCTTGACAGCGTGGATATAGAACGCTACCTTACGGACTATGTGCCGTTAGAGTGGTTGCAGAGAGCCAAACAGCTGGTAGGAGGATTCTTGGGCATCTATGGTTTCAGAGCCTGCGTGGGTGTGGATATGATGATTTGCGATGAGTCGAAAGGCATGTGTATTCATCCGTGTGTGGAGATCAACTACCGTTCAACTATGGGGTATCTGGCGCTTCATCTAAAAGAGACTTTCCTGACAAAAGAAGCTCACGGGCGTTTCATGATACAGCATTTTCATAGTCCGCAAGAACTTGCGGCATTCGTCAAGGATAGCAAGCAGAAGGCTCCATTGCAGGTCCGAGGGGGTAAGGTAAAGAGCGGATTCCTGCCATTAGTTCCAGTTACACCTACGTCTCAGAATTTAGCTTTCATAGATGTCTATTGATCCATTTGGGCAGCCTCGCTCTCATTGCCGTATCTGTCAATAGCAGAAACCGCGAAATACCTTTTCTTCGTCCAAGGCATGAGAGGCAGGTAGGTATAATTGTTTTCGCTGACACGTTGGGCAACGATGTTTACGGGATCGGAGGTATCCACAGGATAGTTGTTTGACGCATAGACTACATACATGGGAGCGTTACGGGTATCATTGTCGGTAGCGGCCTCCCAGCTGAGTCTGGTGAAACCGCCGTCTGCCGTTTCTAATTTCAGTCCCTTAGGAGTTGATGGTGCCTGGTTGTCTAACCAACCCATTGGTGGTATCAATGCCGGTGCTGTGTATAACCCGTTGGTCAGAACGTCATACAGTCCTTGAACATTGTCCATCAGGTATTTTACCCGATAATATGCCTGCCCGCTCAGATAATTACTCCTGCAGAATCGTATCTGGCGCTCTACCTCACTGATGTTCCAGTCGCCTTCCTTTGGGTCCAGGAAATAGATGCCTAAGCCTGGAATAATCTGTCTGCCGTTGCTTTGTTCCTTCCAATCGAGGGCAAAAGGATAGAAGTTATTCCCTTTGAAATACATCATCGGGAAAATCTGATCCTGGATACCTTCACCAAGCCATCCTGCCACATCTTGCTTGACAGCATCGTAGGCGTTCCAGCCATTTGACGGATAACGGGTTGTGTCATCATACTTGCCAACAGGACTGGTGCTGACCTTCACCCAAGGCTTCAAGGCCTTCACACCGTTATATATATAGCGCACAATCTCTGTGATGTTGTCCCTACGCCATTGGTTAATGTCCCTTCCGTCGCCATATCTGCGGAACTCGTTGCGGTCTGGGAAATTGGGAGCGTTCTCCGGGTATCTCAGATAGTCATAATGCACGCCATCAATATCATAGTTCTTTACTATCTCAGCCGTTATGTCCATCAGATACCGCTTGGTGTCAGGATTGCCAGGATTAAGGAAAAACTCTCTCTTGTAAGCTACCGTGATGGCTGGTCTTTTCTTTGTCACGGAGTTATTGCCTAAGGAATTGACGTGGGTACGGTTTCCCAATGGGATTGCCACAATCCATGCGTGACATTCCATACCTCTCCTATGACATTCCTCAACCACAAACGCCAGAGGGTCGTAGCCTGGATCACCACCTGTTCTGCCTGTCAGGATGGAGTTAAATGGTTCGTATAAAGATTTATAGATTACATCCCCTCTGGTGCGTGTCTGAAACAGTACGGTATTGAAATTGGCAGCCTTGAGCCTGTCAAGCATCTCAATGATTTCCCCCTGCTGTAGTTTCCTTCCGTCTGGAGTCGTGGCCTTGGCTTTTGGCCAGTCAAGACCATAAACGGCGGTGATCCAGGCTGCCCTCACTTCCTGTTTGGGAAGACTCTCCTGGGCAGAACTCAGCTGGCATATCAGTGACAGCAGTATAATGATTGCTTTCGTTTTCATGCCGTAAAGGTATAACAATCTTTTAGCATTACCAAATGAAACTTGTTATTTGATTTTTTTTCTTTCAAATGGTTTCTTTATTACGAAGATATGTATTAATTTTGCACGGTTTTTTATTTTTCGATTTGTATTTGATAGTATGATTACTTTTTTCTTAGCTCTTCTTTCTCTGATTTTGGGCTATGTTTTTTACGGAAAGTTCGTTGAGCGGGTGTTTGGTCCGTTGAATCGTCGCACTCCAGCCTTGAAAGTGAATGATGGTGTTGACTATATACCCATGCCTTGGTGGAAGGTCTTCATGGTACAGTTCCTGAACATAGCGGGTACGGGACCGATATTCGGTGCCATTATGGGAGCTAAGTTTGGAACTTCCGCCTATCTGTGGATAGTGCTCGGCTGTATCTTTGCTGGCGCTACACATGATTACTTAAGTGGCATGATATCTTTGAGAAACAAAGGGATAAGTTATCCTGACATCATAGGAAAATACCTTGGCAACCGCACCAAGAAGGCTATGTTGCTCTTTACCATTTTGCTGCTCATCATGGTGGGTGCCGTGTTTGTATATAGTCCTGCCATTATTTTGTCTGGTCTGATAGGTGATTTCATGATGTGGGCAGTTATCATATTTATGTATTATTTCATAGCCACCATGATGCCTATTGACAAGATAATAGGTAAGATATATCCTGTGTTTGCCTTCGCCTTGCTGTTTATGGCAGTGGCGATGTTGGTAGCCTTGGTGATAAAAATGCCTGACCTCCCTGAAATATGGGAGGGACTTGAGAATAAGAATCCCAAGATGGGACCTGTCGTTCCGATACTGTTTATCACTATTGCCTGTGGAGCCATTAGCGGCTTCCATGCTACCCAGAGTCCCTTGATGTCACGGTGCGTGAAGCATGAAAAATTAGGACTCCCCGTTTTTTATGGAGCCATGATAACTGAAGGTATAGTAGCTCTTATCTGGGCAACCGTTGCATCTTATTTCTTCTACGGAGGCGGTGCCGCTGAGTTAGGGGCAGACATTTCCTCAAGCGCTCCACAGATTGTAAACATTGTGTCAGAAAGCTGGTTGGGGGTACTGGGTAGCGTTCTCGCCTTACTGGGAGTGGTGGCTGCGCCTATTTCCACAGGTGACACTGCCATGCGAAGCGCCCGGTTGATTATCGCCGATTTTATACATTTAGATCAAAAAAGAATTCGCAACCGATTGGCTATCAGCGTACCTTTGTTTTTGGTTACTATCTTGGTGCTGTGGTTTAATATTGCTGACGAAGATGGCTTTAATGTGATTTGGAATTATTTCGGCTGGGCTAATCAGACATTGTCGGTGTTCACTCTGTGGGCCATCACCGTTTATTTAGTAAAAGAACGCAAGCCTTTCGTCATCACCTTGATACCTGCTTTATTTATGACGGGTGTCTGCAGTACATTCCTCTTGATTTCACCTATTGCGTTTGGATTGAGTGAAACGATTTCTTATGGCATAGGTGGCTGCATATTGATAGTGGCGTCATCGTGGTTCTTTTCGTGGTATCGTAAGAATAAATAAAATATTTCTTGCAATTATCTTGTATAAGTTAAAAAGGATAGCTGCCTGTGAAGATAGCTATCCTTGAAATTTTCAGCAAGACCGGCACCAGCCTTCCTGTGCTAAAGATACTCCAGACCCGTGACCTCGGCGAGTGCACGGGCATTTCCATCATCGACTCCACGCCCCTGATATCCTGCCGCATTATGCGGGAGAAGCAGTACAAGATAATCAGTTGACGGAATGTATGAAATTGGAATGGGTAGGACTTTGGTTTTTTCAGATTTTGCACTATCTTTGTAAAGGTATTGTAAAACACAAGGAATATATGGAAATTTCAGTTAACAACATCAACGGACTTGCGACCTTGAAGATTATAGGCCGTCTTGACACGTATGCGGCGAGTAAAATCGCAGGACAGATTACTCAGGAACTGGAGGAGTGTGGTGAAATCAGACAGCTGGTGTGCGACCTTGAAGAGCTGGACTATATTTCAAGTTCGGGCTTGCGCATCATGCTGGGGCTGGCTAAAAAATATAAGAATAACTTCAGTATCATTGAGGCGAATCCCACAGTTTATCAGGTGTTTGAGACAACGGGATTCGTGAAGCTGATGAAGATTGAAAAGGCGCTCAGGCGTCTGAGCGTAGAGGAATGCCAGGAGATTGGAAAAGGTGGCGTAGGCGTGGTCTATCGGCTGGATGATGACACGATTATCAAGGTATTCCGCGAGGGCACAACGATGCAGGAACTGAAGAACGAGATCAATATGGCGAAGGAGGCCTTCGTGATGGGTATGCCTACAGCGATTTCTTTCGATATCGTGAGGGTGGGCAACCAATATGGTCTGGTATATGAACTGCTGAACGCTGAAACTCTGAGCGCTTGCTTGAAACGGAATCCGGAACGTCTGGAGGAGCTGGCGAAGCTGTATGCGGGGCTGTTCAGACAGTTGCACAGCATCGAGGTGCCGCAAGGCAGCAGCATTCCCAGTGTGCTGGAGAACGAAATCAAGGCGATAAACCATATCGGCAGGTATTTTGACCAGGAGAGTCTGGATATACTGATGGAGATAGTGAAGAGTATTCCGAAAGGCAACAGGCTGCTGCATTGCGACTTGCAGTCGAAGAACGCGATGCTGCAAGGCGACGAGCTGATGCTGATAGATATGGGTGAGGTGGGCTACGGCCATCCGCTGACGGATTTAGGTCACTCTTATTCAGCTATGGTGACGCTGCTGGGTGACTATGCCTCAATCATCGGTCTTCCCCAAGAGCTGGCTGTAAAACTTTGGCATCGCATGATACATCACTATTTCGAGGGGGCGAGCGAGGAGGAGATTACGCACCGCATCCATCAGATAGAAGTGGTGTCGTGTGTGAGGGCCTTCAGCTGGCTCTCGCTGAGCGATTCGTTCCCCGAGGAGGTGATCCGCATGTGTCAGGATGCCTTCAAGGAACGGGTGGCTGACCGCAAGGACTATATCAAGCAAATCTGCAGCACTTTCGGGGATTGGGAAATGTAATACAGATAGAATGACACAAAAAGGACTGTGTCTTTTGTGGTTGATAAAAAAATGCCTATCTTTGCACCCAATTTAGGAAAACAAAAAAAGATTTAGATAAAAATGGAGTTAGCAAGTAAGTATAGCCCTGCGGAAGTGGAGGGGAAATGGTATCAGTATTGGACTGACCATAAGCTTTTTAGTTCGAAACCCGATGGAAGACAACCTTATACCATCGTGATTCCACCACCTAATGTGACAGGTGTGCTGCACATGGGACATATGCTGAACAATACCATACAGGATATCCTGGTGCGTCGTGCCCGCATGGAGGGCAAGAACGCTTGTTGGGTACCAGGTACCGACCACGCTTCTATTGCTACTGAGGCTAAGGTGGTGAAGAAACTGGCTGGCGAGGGTATCAAGAAGCGCGACCTGACACGTGAGCAGTTCCTGGAGCATGCCTGGGCGTGGACACATGAGCACGGTGGCATCATCCTGAAACAGTTGCGCAAGCTGGGTGCATCGTGCGATTGGGACCGTACGGCATTCACAATGGACGAGGAGCGTAGCAAGAGTGTTATCAAGGTGTTTGTTGACCTGTATAACAAGGGCTACATCTATCGTGGTTTGCGTATGGTGAACTGGGATCCTAAGGCACTGACGGCACTCTCTACTGAAGAGGTGATCTACAAGGAAGAGCAGAGTCATCTGTTTTATCTGAAATACTATGTGGCTCCTGAATTCCAGGATACTATCGACGAGAGTGGTGAGGGCAATGTGATTCACAAGGATGCCAAGGGCTATTATGCAGTAGTGGCTACCACTCGTCCTGAGACCATCATGGGCGATACGGCGATGTGTGTGAACCCTAAAGACCCGAAGACCCAGTGGCTGAAGGGCAAGAAGGTGATTGTGCCATTGGTGAACAGGGTGATTCCTGTGATTGAGGACCGCTATGTGGATATCGAGTTCGGTACGGGTTGCTTGAAGGTGACTCCTGCACACGATACCAACGACTATATGCTGGGTAAGACGCATAACCTGGAAACTATAGATATCTTCAATCCTGACGGTACCATCTCTGAGCAGAGCCCTCTGTATGTGGGTATGGATCGCTTTGATTGCCGTAAGGTGATTGCCAAGGACTTGCAGGAGGCTGGTCTGATGGAGAAGGTGGAGGACTATACCAACAAGGTGGGTTACTCAGAGCGTAACCCTGATACCGCTATCGAACCACGTCTCTCTTTGCAGTGGTTCCTCAAGATGGAGCATTTTGCCGAGATAGCACTGAAGCCTGTGATGGAGGGTGAGATGCACTTCTATCCTCAGAAATATGTGAATACCTACAAGAACTGGTTGGAGAATATCCAGGACTGGTGTATCAGTCGTCAGTTGTGGTGGGGTCACCGTATTCCTGCTTACTACTACGACACCGATGATGATTTCGTGGTAGCAGAAACGGCAGAGGAGGCTTTGACGCTGGCCCGCAAGGCGAGTGGTAACGACAACCTGAAGCTGAGCGACCTGCGCCAGGATGAGGATGCCCTCGACACTTGGTTCAGCTCTTGGTTGTGGCCGATTTCATTGTTCGATGGCATCAATAATCCCGGCAATGAGGAAATCAAATATTATTATCCCACCAGCGACCTGGTGACAGCTCCTGATATCATCTTCTTCTGGGTGGCCAGAATGATTATGGCAGGTGAGGAGTATATGGGTACTTATCCGTTTAAGAACGTATATTTCACGGGTATCGTACGTGACAAACTGGGACGCAAGATGTCGAAATCGCTTGGCAACTCTCCTGATCCATTGGAACTGATTGACAAATTTGGTGCCGATGGCGTGCGCATGGGAATGATGCTTTCGGCTCCTGCCGGCAACGACATCCTGTTTGACGACGCTTTGTGCGAGCAGGGACGTAATTTCTGCAACAAGATATGGAATGCTTTCCGACTGATTCAGGGTTGGGAGGTAGCTGATATCGAGGTGCCAGAGGCATCGGAGATTGCTATGAAATGGTTTGAGAGCAAGCAGAACGCCATAGCTTTGGAGGTAGCCGATTTGTTTGGCAAGTATCGTCTGAGCGAAGCGTTGATGGCTGTGTATAAGCTGTTCTGGGATGAGTTCTCGGCTTGGTACCTCGAACTGATCAAGCCTGCTTACTTGCAACCTATCCCTCGTAAGGTGTTGGAGAAGACCATCGAGTTCTTCGACAACCTGTTGCATCTGTTGCATCCGTTTATGCCATTCATCAGTGAGGAGTTGTGGCAACACATCACCGAGCGCAAGGAAGGTGAGAGCCTGATGGTAAGTCCGATGCAACCTGTGGGCAAGGTAGATGAGAACCTCTTGAAGCAAGTGGAAGCTGTGAAGGAAGTCATCAGTGGCATTCGTGCCATCCGCGTGCAGAAGAACATTGCACAGAAGGAGCAATTGAAATTGCAGGTGGTGGGTGAGAACCCTGTGGCGGTATTCAATACCTTATTATATAAGATGTGCAACCTCTCTGACATCGAAACCGTTGTGGCTAAGGCCGAAGGTGCTGCTAACTTTATGGTAGGTACTACAGAATTTGCCGTGCCTCTTGGCAACCTGATTGATGCTGAGGCTGAAATTGCTCGCATGGAGAAAGAGTTGAAGGCGAAGGAAGGCTTCCTGAAGGGTGTGCTGGCCAAGCTGAACAACGAACGCTTCGTGGCGAATGCACCAGAAGCAGTGGTAGCTTTGGAGCGCAAGAAACAGCATGATGCCGAGAGTATCATCGCTTCGCTCAAGGAAAGCATTGCGGCTTTGAAGAAATAATAGCGATGGAAGAGAACCTGCAAGAAATAGCGGAAAGAATTAGGAACAACGACTGTCCTGATATCCGGAAGAACATCGTGTTCGTGCAGGATGCGCTCGATGTGCTGCATGGAAAGTGGACGGTACCTATCCTGTGGGCTATATTCAAAGGCAACTATCGCTTCAAGGATATTCAGCGTTTCGCCCCAGGTCTCTCTGACAAGATTCTCTCGCAGAAGCTCAAGCAGATGATGGAGGATAAACTGGTGGAAAGGATAGAGTATCAGACATTTCCTCCTTCTGTGGAATATCATCTTACAGAACACGGGGTTTCGCTCTATAAAGTGCTGGCCCTGTTGATGGAGTGGGGAGGAGAGCATCGGAAACTTATGCTTGAGAAATAAATACTAACCAAAAAGTGAGTGCTTACCAAATGGTAAGCATTCTTTTTTTGTCTTCTCTTATTACCTACCTTTGCAACGAAAAAACTGAAAAGTATGAAAATAGTAGTTGTTAACGGTAGTCCGCGTAGGACCAAAAATACGGCTACCTTGCTGGAGAAAGCCATTGAGGGAGCTCGTGAGAAAGGTGCCGAGATAGAGAGAATCAATCTCTATGAGCATGATTTCAATGGTTGCAAGAGCTGCTTCTCGTGCAAGTTGGCTGGCTTGGGTAATAACCGTATATGCGTAATTAAAGATGATGCCAAACCCTTGCTGGAAAAATGCCTCCAGGCAGATGCCCTCTTGTTTGGCACACCAATCTATTATGACAATATCACGGGCGTAATGCGCTCATTCCTGGAACGTCTGTGGTATCCTATTGACTCTAATAAGTTTACGGAAGACCGCAAACCAATACGCTACATTGACAGGACTATTCCTGTGGGTTTCATCTATACGATGAACTGTCCGGAGGACTGGCGTGAGAACCTGTATGGCTATCTGTTCCGCTCGATGCAGAACCGCATGACTGATTTCTTTGGTCATTATGAGGCGGTCTATTCTTGTGACACCTATCAGTTTGATGATTACTCCAAGTACTACTCCAATATGTTCAATGCGGAAAAGAAAGCCGAACACAGGGAGAAGCAATTGCCGATTGATTTAGAGAATGCTTATCAGTTAGGAAAGAATTTAGCGACATTTGGTAAATAATAAAATGGTGGAAGAAGATATGAACAGAAGAGAAGCGATAAAGACTGCCGTGCTGGGTTTGGGAAGTATGGCTGTTATGGGATCAGGCACTATGCTGGCCTCGTGCTCAGGCAGGAAACCAAAGGTGGTGACCATCAACGGAAGTCCACGCAGGGACATGAATGTGGCGAAGCTATTGCAAAAGGCAATGGATGGGGCTGAAAGTCAAGGGGCTGAAACTGAGATTTATCACCTTTACGGGTATAAGTTCAAGGGATGCATGAGCTGCTTCAGTTGTAAAAAGAAGGTGGGCAACAGTAATGGCAAATGTGTGATACACGATAGTCTGGCGGAGGTGCTGAAAGCTTGCAGAGAAGCTGATGCCCTGTTGTTCGGAGCTCCCATCTATTATGACAATGTGTGTGGCACCATGCGTAAGTTCTTGGAGCGACTGATGTTTCCTATTGATCCTTATACAGTGAATCAGGAAACGGGAGAACGTGAGCGTTTCCTCACGAAGACCGTGCCTGTGGGATTTGTCTATGCGATGAACGCCCCAGAGAATATGCGGAAGGATTTCTATGGTCCGATGTTCAATTCGATAGAAGGGTATATCCGTCATATCTTCGGTTCGTGTGATGCTGTTTATGCCACTAATACTTATCAGTTTAAGGACTACAACCGTTATGACGTAAACCTTTTCCGTGAGGAAGACAAACGAGCGTGGCGTGATAAGCAGTTCCCCATCGATTTGCAGAATGCTTATGATATGGGAGCAGGATTGATTAAAAAGATTCAGTTATAGGACTTGCAACATCAATGATTATTATTAACTTTGCCAAAAAAAGAGATGAAAAAGCTTAGTATGAAAATGATTCCGGTGGTTTTGTTTATGCTGACCACTTTAGGAAGTTGCAGTGATGGCACGGCGTTTGACCAGTTGGTGAGCCAGCGTAGAAGCGTGAGAAGTTATGACGCTACTAAGAAGGTGACCGAAGACGAAGTGCGTACTATTATCGCTACAGCTCAGGAAGCACCATCGTGGGCCAATGTGCAAAGTACCCATTATTATGCAGTGATGAGCGAAGAGAAGTTGAATGCCTTACAACCGCTTATGGGACAGAACGCTAAGAATACGGCAGACGTGAATGTGGTGATAGTGACCACCTATAAGCGAGGCGAGTCTGGCTTCTTCGATGGGAAGGCAAGCAACGAAATAGGTGATGGCTGGGGAGCATTCGACAATGGTCTGAGTAATGCTTTCCTGATTTTGAAAGCTAAGGATTTGGGCTTTGACACTTTGATTATGGGACTTCGTGATGCCGACGGTCTTCATAGGTTGCTGGATATTCCAAGCGATGAGGTAGTGACTTCTGTCATTGCTTTAGGTTATGGCAAAGCAGTGCCCAATCGTCCTGTTCGTAAACAATTGCATGAGATACT
>JAFUVZ010000067.1 GCA_017471185.1 Bacteroidaceae bacterium | reverse complement strand
GACGGTGGCGCAGACGATTTTGCCAAGCTGCATTCCATAGCAGAAACTGCCATGAAGAACGGGAACTCAAAATATAACGCTATACTTGCTGTCGTACAACAGTAAGGCAACTACTCATGCCATGGGTGCTGAGTAGTTACAAGTAGCAGAACATATGGCTGTTGACATAAAAGACAAGTATGGTATATTTGCCTCTCGAAAACTTCTCAAAGGGTGTTGCCTCTGTGACATCGGGCAACGACAGGCAATATTCGCTGAACTCTTCTATGTTCATTCTTCTACGTCACAATGTATAAACCCCATTTCCTTTGCCTTCTCCTGATTCATTAGGAAGTAAACAACCTCGCCCTCGTTACAGAGTTCACCTTTCGAGTTGGTTATCTCTGCATTGATATATACAAGATTCCGTACCTGTTTCGTCACTTTAGCCCGTATAGTCAGCTCTGGCTCTGTTGTTGATACTGCTTTGCGAAACTTGACATTCAGCTGGATGGTATAGCCACTGGTCTGTAGTTTACGAGTCACAACCCATCCGCAAACTTCATCAATCAGGGTACTCAGGATACCACCGTGCATGGTGTTCACCCATCCCTGATAGTTCTTTTCGGGATGCCATTTGCTAACAATATAGTCTCCATCCTCATAGAACTCCATGTGAAGCCCGATGGGATTCTCGGAACAACAGCCGAAGCAGTTGTATTCTGGGTGGTTGCGCCAAGGGTTTATTATCTTCTTCATCTACACTATTTCCTGATAAACTGGTTTTCCGTCTCTGGCGTTTCAGCAGCAGTATAACTTTTCACAGTCATGTGGAGATCATACTTTTCGCGAAGCTTAGCAATGGTATCCATCATGGGCGTAGCATGATGTTTGTCAATAGCCTCCTGATTGGCCCAGCTGTCGATGAGCAGGATGGTCTCAGGATCATCAAGCGACTGATAATACTCATACCTCAGATTGCCTTCCTCGGCTCTGATAGCATCAACGGTGCCACTGGAAATCATCTCCTCAGCAAACTTTCTGGCATTACCGTCTGTGCCAGTGTACCTCAGATTGACTGTGATTGACATACTCTGTTCTTGTTTGTCTCCCTGGCATCCTACTAGAAGCAAGAAAAGGGATAGTATCAATGTGAATCGCTTCATACATTACAGTTTCTCCACCAATGCCTGAATCTTGCTCAGCGTATCATCTGTCTTCTGCTCGTCAATCTTGGCGCTGACATAGCCCATGTTTTCCACCTGCCAGTAATTGCAAATGTCGCGGAACTCAGCGAGCGCACCATCATAGACATTCGGTGAATAGGAAGACATCAGCAGAACCATCTTCCTTACCTTGGCAGGAGCGTTCACACAGTACATTCGCTGAATGGGAGCCTGGATCTGAGCATTTAATGTGAAATAATAGATAGGAGCAGCCAGTACCAGCACCTCTGCATCTGCCATTAACGGATAGAGTTCCTGCATGTCATCCTTCTGGATGCAGGCACCATTGCCCTTGTTATGACAGTACTCGCAAGCCAAACAGCCTGCAATCTTCTTTCTCGAAACGTTGACCAGCGTGACCTGATGACCTGCTGCCTCGGCAGCCTTCTTGTACTCTTCCGCCATCCAAGCGGTGTTACCGTTGGCTCGTGGTGAGCCTTGTAAAATCAGAATGTTCATAATCGTATTTGTTTAGCGTAAATCCTTAAACTTTGTTGTATTAATGGTGCAAATATACGATTTTTGCAGCATTTTTGCTATCTTTGTGCCTTAGATTTATGATTGTTTAGTAAGTATGAAGAAAATTCTTAGTGTTATTATCGTGATTATGCTACTGGCAATTCCTGCCGTAGCACTGAGCAAGAAGGGAAGGACAGCAAAGGTCAACTCTCTTGAAGTGTCATTCAACTATCAGCGTCAGCAAGGCCCTGGCTCAAACCAGTACGCTGTTTGGATAGAGAACGAAAAGGGCGAGGTTGTGAAAACACTCTTTGTCACCTCGTTCACGACCAAGGGCAGAACTCGTGGCAATGAACAGCCGATGCGTGGCTATATCAAGCGTCCTGCCTGTGTGCCTACATGGGTAAAGGCAGCAAAGGCCAACGACCTTACAGACCAACAGTTAGATGCTGTTACTGGAGCAACACCACAGGCAAGTGGAACACAGACCTTCACATGGGACTTCACTGACCAGCAGGGTAAAACGGTTCAGAAAGGCACTTACAAGGTGTTCGTCGAAGCCACTTTGTTCAACGCCAGCACCATCACTTACTCTGGTTCCTTCTCTACTCAGGACAAAGCGGGTAATGTCACTCTGACCTCACAACTGACTGAACCTGACGAGAAGCACAAGGACATGGTGACAGACGTTAAAGCCATACTGAAATGAAACATGTATTTATATCTTTTCTGCTGATGATGGGAACTATTCAAGCTCAAGCCCAAGACCAGGATTTCTGGATTTTCCTTTGTTATGGTCAGTCTAATATGGCTGGTCAGGCACCAATAGAGCAACAGGATCTGACAGTCAGTGACCGCTATCTCAGCATGGCCACTACTGACGGCATTGACGGACGAAAGCTGGGTACATGGCGTAAGGCCATACCACCTCTGTGCCGTGCAGATGCCCATTTGGGACCTGTTGACTGGTTCGGACGCACATTGCTTGATGTCGTTCCTGAGAATGTGCGAATCGGCATCGTATCTGTGGCTGTAGAGGGATGTCCCATTACTTTCTTCGACAAAGATAAGAATGCCGCTCTTATTGCCAAAGAAGAGCGTGACTGGATGAACGGTATTCTGAACCAGTACGGGCGTGACCCATATCAGCGGCTGCTAGATATGGCGAAGATTGCTGCGAAGGATGGAGTCATCAAAGGAATCCTTTTGCATCAGGGTGAGACAGATGCCTATAATGACGAATGGCACAAGGAGGTCAGGAAGATCTACCGAGATCTGCAAGAAGAGTTGCGTTTCGATTCAACGGCAGTTCCTCTGCTGGTTGGAGAAGTGGTACGTAAGGAATATAACGGTGTATGTGCCCATGCCAATCCGACCATCAACGATATAGCCAATCATTATCCCAACACATACGTCGTTTCGTCTGAAGGTTGTATGCCAAGCGATGACAATGTGCATTTCAGCAGCGAGGGCTACCGGCAATTAGGCCGACACTATGCACTCTGTTATCTGGAGGCGACGAATCCATCCCTCGCAGAGACATGTCGCAAGCAGTTGGTGACAGCAGGACTTGATAAGAAAACTGTAGCCACTACAAATCTGAAAGTGAAGGCTGAGAAGAAGGGAAAGGTTATCGATGTGACTGCCTCAGAACCTGTAGACAAGGTTGATGTTGTCAGCTTTTCAGGAAAGACTGTCAAGACGTTTATCATAGATGGGAAGCCGGAATTTGGGTTGCCTGTTGAAGAACTTCCAAAGGAGAAACTGATATTCGTATTCCAGAATGCCAACGGTAAAACAACTGCTGACATAGACTTGTAAAATGAGTATGAAACTGAAGAAACGAAAATTCAAGTATTCTGTCATATTCTTCCTCTGTTGGTTTGCAGTCTTGGTCTTTCTGGTTGACGGAGTACTGAAATTCCAAACATTGGTTGACTGTTTCGGCTCATACGCATTAATAGAGATTACGCTGTTGCTATTAGTCATTCTGCCCACACTCGCAGTATACAAATTAACAAAAGAAGATAAAACGATGAGTAAGAGAGATTATATTCAGGCAAACAAGGACTGGCTTGAAGCCAAGTCGAAGGAGGAAGGTGTCAAGGCTCTTCCCAAGGGAATCTATTATAGAGTTCTGTTAGAGGGTGACGCTTCGAGTGCTCAGCCGACAGTTCGTAGTATCATTACCGCTCATTACACAGGCAAGACCATCGATGGCAAGCAGTTTGACAGCAGCCGTGGCGGTGTGCCTCTGGCTTGTAGGCTCTGTGACCTCATTGAGGGCTGGATCATCGCCATGCAACAGATGCACATTGGTGATAAGTGGGAATTGTACATCCCCGCCGAAATGGGCTATGGCAAGTTTTCTCAGCCTGGCATCCCTGGCGGTTCAACGCTTATCTTTGAAATAGAATTGTTAGGCATCGCATGACACTACGGGAATTATTATTATCAGTCGATTCGGAAGAGTATTCCAACATCCCACTTTACCAGACTTTACTGAAGGTAAAGCCTGAATATGGCTCCACCACACGCATTTCGGTAAGGCTGAAAGATGGTGAACTGACTATTTCCAACACCCATGTAGGTTCCTTAGGCGACATTGTTGCCTATCCCATCGATGTGGATCCTGGACTTCAGGTAACGAAAGTTCAGCTATTGGATGCCATTTTCAAAGAAATGTCTAATGAAGGATTCACAGAAGCCGACTCAGATGATTTCTGGGATGACATGATGGATCTACGTAAAGCAAAGAATATCAGATGACGCTCCCCAAGTTCATAATCTGCATGGATGGTACTTTTCGTTTAGGAATGGTCAACCAGCATAAGCATTTGCTTAAGCCAGGTGACCAGTGCATCGGTGGCGGGTATTACCACTTTGATTTTGTTTCCAATCGTATCATTCTCGACAGGGAATCCTACGACTTCGGACGGCCTAAGTGGCATTTGCTGGAGGTGCTGAAGCTCCCATCTACCTATCGCGGCATGCGAATTGTCTATAAGTACGACGATGGCTTCCACGATGATTTCAACGTCAGTGAGCAACTGCAAATTGAGTATTATGACTGAAAAAGAGAAGATGTTGGCAGGAATGGTATATGATGCCACAGCGCCAAAATTGATAGCAGAACTGCAGAACACAAGAGAGATACTGTATGAGTTTAATATGCTCCGTCCATCAGAGACTCAGCGGATGAAGGAGATACTAAAAGGTCTGCTGGGCTTTACAGGTGATGGTGATTTCATTATCAATCAAACATTCCGTTGTGACTACGGATCGCAGATAAGTATTGGCAAGCGATTCTTTGCCAACTTCAACTTCACGGTTCTCGATGAAGCGCCTGTTACCATCGGCGATGACTGTTTTATCGGACCAAATGTCAGCATCTATACAGCCTGCCACAGTACAGACCCTATAGAACGTAATACCCGTCAGGAATGGGCAAAGCCTGTCACTATCGGAAATAACGTATGGATTGGAGGTAGCGTCACCATTCTGCCAGGTGTTACCATCGGCGACAATGTGACTATCGGAGCTGGATCTGTGGTAACTCGCGACATCCCATCCAATACGGTAGCAGTGGGAAATCCATGTAAAGTAGTAAAGAACCTGTAAAATGACAGACTTCGATTCCATTTGGCACACTCAGGATGAAATCAGAACGGTGGTTAATGCTGTTTTGGGAGAATGCATCTGGAATCTGAGCTACAATGAGCGTCGGATGGGCATTGAATTGGAACTTACCCAATATCTGGAAGAGGAATCTACCGATGCGCTTATCAATCAGTTTCCTGTTGCAGCCGACTATGACGGTGCGGGTAGTCACGGCACCAAGTTCGTGTTCTATCTTTAATATTAGGTTGGATGATTTCGTTCTACAAATAAGCCCGTTGACTGAATATATTTCTTTGGTTTAGGAAAGATGCTTACCTTTGCATCGTCTAATTAAACAAGCAGATATGAAAAAGATTGTATTCACGATGATTGCCCTCATGTCACTCACGGTGGCAATGGCACAAAAAAGCGAGCGTAAGCCCCACGAAGAGATGACCACACAGATGGAGTCGAAACTGAAACTCTCAGCAGACCAGAAAACCAAGGTGGCAGCTCTGAACAAAGAGTATCAGGAAATCTTTCAGGCAGACAATGCCAAAGGCCAAAAGACACAAGAACAGAAGAAGGCTAAGCGAACAGAGTATGATAAGAAACTGAAAAAGATACTCACCGATGACCAGTACAAGAGTTATCAGGGTATGCAGACTAAGAGCCAGGCTCAGAAGAAAGCCAAGTCCAAGGCAAAGACTAAAAAAAAAACAGCGAAGAAGAATTCCTAAGTTGAAGATGCCCGTTGATATGAAAAAATCAATGGGCTATTTATTTATAGAAAAAGGAACTCCATCGCTGAAGTTCCCCAAAGTCCTCTTTCGAGGCATATATAGAGTAAATGGAACAACCTTACCTGCGGCCTCCGAAGTGGCTGTTGCGAGAACCATTACCATTATTCATTGCAATCTGGCGATTAACGTTAGAATGACCGTTGCTTCTTGAAGTCATATTCGGACGAGCATTGCCTGTGTTGCGCCATGTCGCATTATTGTTAGGCTTTGCAGCAGGTGCTGGAGCATGCTTTGCCATCGGAGCCTTTGGAGCTGGCTTGGCCATGTGAGCATAATGTGTGCCATGAACTCTGTTGTGTCCACCACGATAGCTAACGAATACCGTCGGGCGATCCTTGTAGAAATGGCCTCTGTCGTAGTGAGCATACACTGCGAACGTCCAAGCTCCGTCGTACCAGCTCAACGGACGATAGAAGTGGGT
>JAFUVZ010000004.1 GCA_017471185.1 Bacteroidaceae bacterium | reverse complement strand
CTGTTTCTCTTCTTACGTGGGAACATGACGCAAAGTTACAGAATTTTCCTGAGTCACCCAAGTCACCAAGAGGAATACCCTGTTTATCGGTGTTTCAGACAGGATACACCCTCGGAAATGTTAAAACCGCCGAAGTCAGGAAACTATTCCGCATTCCTTAACAATCTCTATGAATCATTACGAATTTTATTAGCAATCACAAATCCTAAAAATCCCACTAACAATATTCCTAAAGTAGATTGTAAGGAAGATATAAAGATATTGACAACTCTATAATAGTCTTCAAATGGGCTTAAAGCATTATTAAAGCTATAGCCAAGATGCTGTAACCAATCAGGTGTATCAATACATGCAATGCCATCAACAAGTTGGAAAATAATCCAAAATACAATAACAAGAGCAAAGAACCACACACATGGAGTCCACCATTTATACCCGTATCCCATTGCCTGGGTAAGAAAAGTCTTATAGTATTTGGAACGATAGTGCCATATACTTTCACCATCACAATTGCTGTACCCCTCTTGTTTTAGTACAATAAGTTTCTTTTTGCAGTACTTACGCTCCTCTAAAACCTTCTTTTTGTATGCTTGATTAGAATCACGATTCAGTCCCTTGCCAGCATAAATACCGCTCATCTGTTTGTAAAAATTCATTGATTCTGAAGCAATAAACGCATCGCTTTTAATTATACTATCTCTGGAATGAGGATTCATAGAACTAAATGAAAAGCACGGATTATATCTGTTCCAATGCAATTCTTCTTTGTAAAGAAAATCGCCATGATAAGCAGCACTGTGTTCTTGAATTATACCACCTTCAATGTTGTCCATTCGGATACATGCATGTTCAAATATAGCATTGGTAAAACTACAATTAGTAAACTTGCTTTTTATAAAATTAGTACTGCCAAGGAAATTACAGAAATAGAAATCCCCCATGGTTACGTCCATTTCTCCCAATGTACAATTGTTTATTTGCGAATAACGGAAATCCACATAATGAGCTACCGACTGTCTAAAACGGCTATATTTGATTCTGCTAAAGAAGAAATCCACATAGTCAATCCTGGCAGAATCAAAATTGCATTGTTGAAGGTCTGCATGTGCAAAAGATACCCGATTTAGTATTGCACCCTTAAATGATAGTTGGAACAAAAGAGGTCGTTTATTGCGACAGGGGCAAAATCGGCTAAACACAACATCTTCCAAGGTCACACCATCAAAACATATACAACTTATTTCTTCCAAATTCGAAAAATTGTATTTGGATAGTTTCTTTTCATTACTATTTCTACATGTAGCAACAACAATCTTTAAATCTTCAAGACTATCGACAGTTTTGAACTCGATGTTCTCTTCATCTATAAAAGAAAGTTTCGCTTGAAATTCATTACAATTTTCCATATTATGTTAGTTTCAGCATTTCTCTATACAACTTAAACAACTCTGCCACACACTGACTTTCCGTAAATGTGGAATTTACAGGGAAACCATAGGCTTGCATTACGGCACGGTCGTTATTTTGATGGGCTTTGCGAAGCTCAACAGGCATTGTCAGTTCATCATAAAGGTCAGCCAGCGAGGAGTCTGGATAGCTGGCACGCGCATCAAGAATGGCCTGAGCCGTCTGCTCTATCTTCGACTTCTGATCTTCCGTGGGCTCTGGCCATGGAAAGTTGTTATAGACAACATCTTTAGAATAGCGGTAATCGCTCTTCAGACGACCACACACAGCACGCATCCATGCCATATGCACATTGCTTTCTAGTATGCCAAAATGGTATAGTGTTGCATTAGGGATAATAAAAACAAGATCACTAGCCAAAACATCTGGAGACATAAAGCCCATTGGCACATATCGGCGTCTTTCTGAGGATACTTTCGGGACAATAATAAAACTTGTTTCTGGCATATTCTCAGTACTAAAACGAGTTGGACAGTCTGCCAATTTACGCGTTCCTGCACGATTACTTGCTAATCTCATTTCACGTACAGCTTCAATCCGTTTTAAGCAATGTGGCATCTGTCGCAATTCAGTAGGTGAACAATTTCCAAGCCACAAACAATAGCGAGGTCTCCGATGGATAAACTCTTCTGAGCCATACCAAGGTCTGAATAATTGAGCAGTCTTAGGCTCAATTTTTATAAAGTCCTCCTTTTGTTCTTTCGTAAATAGATAATTACCTCCATCAATAGGTAAATTGCCAATCCCTATCCGTGGTACGTCACAAATCGGTGTTTGCCTACCACCAATAAACACATCATGTGCATCCATAAGATAGGCATTGATATGACTGGCCTTTGTCACCTTGTCGTTATCGAAAAGCAAGAGTTCTTTTGGTTCTTCACCTTTGTGACTGAAACCTACAATAACACAATGCACATGAGCCTTAAGAGAAGCCTCGCTATCCCAACGGAAAGTACGATAGGCAAAATCTATATGGAGTCCATCTTCCATCAATGGCTGCCATAGGTTTGCTACTTGCTCACCTTGACATATACTATTTGTTGATACGAATGCAGCTTTGGCATCAGTAAGCTTCACCAACTGCCAAGCTCTTCTATACCAACAGCATACATAATCAAGATTTCCAACGTTCTTCCATCTAACACCAAATATACAAATCACATCTTGCTTTTGGTATTCATCCATTTGCCGGGCTCCTACGAACGGTGGATTACCTATTATATAGTCATAGTGAACTTGATAACGTTGTTTGTTTGGTTTAGTCTCCCCATCAAAATGTTTGGCCACGACATTAACTTCGTCATATTCTACGACAGGCTCACTGGCTATCAACGGTTCTGGCTCAACAATCAAGTGTACATTATTGGCATGAATAGTAGGAATGTCCGAAGGAATTTCTATAATGTCCCAATCCATCCGTAAAGCATTGCCTTCACGGATATTATGATACGACTTCAACGGTAAAAAATCTAAATCGCGTCTGATAATCTTCTCGGTCTCACGAAGCATCTGCGCTTCTGAAATCCAAAGGGCGGTCGTTGCGACGGTTACTGCAAAGTCATTAATCTCTATGCCGTAGAACTGCTGAATGCTCACCTTGATAGGATTCACTTCCTCAAAGCCGAGGAAAGCCTGACCATGATAACGTTCTCGGATGCACTCGTTCTCCAGACGACGGAGTGAAAGGTAAGTCTCTGTAAGGAAGTTTCCAGAGCCGCAAGCTGGGTCTAAGAAAGTAAGAGAGGCCAAACGGGTTTGGTATTCATTGAGTCTCTTTTGCCGTTGTCGTTCAATCTTCTCTTCCAGTATCTCGTCCAGTTCACGACGCAAGTCATTTAAAAAAAGTGGATCAATGACCTTATGGATATTAGCTATACTGGTATAGTGCATACCGCCACTGCGACGGGTCTCAGGATTTAATGTACTCTCAAAAACAGCGCCAAAGATGGTCGGTGATATTTCGCTCCAGTCGAAGTCAAGGCTGGCGTTCTGTAGTAAAGTCTGTTTTAACTCCTCTGTAAATTGTGGAATCTCTATCTGTTCATCAAATAATCCTCCGTTGGTATATGGAAAGGATTTCAAATCGTCTTTCAGATACTTACTACGTTTCTCCATTGGTGTGTTTAGCACATCGAAGAGGTCACGCAAAGCCCTCCGCAAATCCTCAGCTTCATAGCGCACAAGGTAATCGTGAAACTGGTCGTGTGTAAACACACCTGCATCCTCGGCATAAAGACAGAACACGATACGGACACAAAGGATATTCAACCAACGCAATGCTTCGGGCGAGTTGTCATCATATTGTTTCAGCAAAGCCTCATAAATCTTACCAACAATTACGCCTGCCTGCATAGACACTTGCATTTCCTTTGACAAATGTTCTTTCTTGTTGTCAACAAGAAACATTAGACGATAATACTCTTTCCCTAAGTTTTCAAGCAATATCTGTTCAGGCTCACCATTGGGCTGTTCCATATCATAGACCAAAAACTCAGAAAAGTTGCAAGTGACAATCCAACGTGGATGCTCTGACACCGGCAGACTGACCACATAACGACGGGCTTGCTGAAATGGATTAAGCATTGAACCATCGCTTTGAAGGATACCTTTTCTCAAATCCTTACCCAAAGATTTCTGCTCTATCAGAACTTTAGTGGAACGAATACGACCATCTATAAAGTTGGAGGCATCCACCATTCGATGGTCTTCAAAAGTGATAAAGCCATCCGATGGCGTTTCAATGCCAAAGACATTTGAGAGAAAGTCAATCCAAAAGGGTTGCGACTCGCCCCTCTCATATCCTCTGCCTTTCCATCGCTCTGCAAATTCAGCAGCAGCCATAGCCATTTGTTTCTCTGTCTTCATTTTGCTTGCTCCCAGTTTCCAATTATGGACACAAAGTTACTCAATTTAATTGAGCATTCGGTCAGTAACGTACAAAAAATGCTAATTATTAGAGCAATTAATGGCAAATACATAAGAGAAACAAAGTCCATACTTTTTCTTAAAGCTGGTCATTTGCAACGGAGATGCGTTGCTGATCCAAATTATATAGTTGAAATGAAAGAAAAAAAACGTTCACAAATTTGTGAATACACAATTATTGTTTTACCTTTGCTCCATAAAATGAAATGATAGTATTATTTGAACAAGAATACCTCAAGGAGTTCTATGTAAAGGGCGAAGCCAATGATAAGAAACATCGCTTCCAACCTCAAATAGTCAGGAAATACACTCGTGTTATTGACCTGATGATTGAACAAGAAAATGTAATGGGACTTACTAAATATGGCGGATTGCACTACGAAAAACTGCATGGTGACAAAGAGGGCTTATCTTCTGTTAGAATTAACGATCAACACAGGATTGAGTTTCGTAAGATTATTCAAGACGAAAAGCCAATTGCTGAGGTCGTGAGTATTACAGAGTTGTCGAATCATTATAAGTAAAGACATTATGGTACATAAAGAAGAAATAGACGAAAGGATGGTGGCCAACAATCTGGAGCCGTTTTACCTGACTCATCCTGGTGAAGTGATTAAGGACGAGTTGGATTTTCGAGGCATCAGTCAACGTTGTCTGGCTAAAGAAATTGGAGTTCCTGCCAGCCAACTGAACGAAATGCTGAATGGTAAGCGTGCTCTAAGTGCAGAAATGGCATTGCTCATTGAGAAGGCCTTGGGTATTGATGCGGCTCCCTTGCTTTCATTACAAATGAAGTACAATCTGCTTTCTGCAAAGCGTGACAAGTCGTTCTTAAAACGATTGAAGGAAATTAGAAAGATTTCTGCGACATTATAAAGTTTTATTGCATAGCAAATGCTATTAAGTATCTCCATAACATATTAATGTATTACAGAATAAGTATGCTATTAGGATTAAAAAACCTTAAATAGACTGTTTCTTGTTATAATGAGGGAGTTTCAGGTAGTTTAATCCGTTACAAAGGTAATGTTTTTGTGAAGTTTAATTCCTACTTTTGCAAAAAATAATTGTCATAATTAAGGAAAAATGGAGAAACACAAAATTTCAAGAAGGAACGCCCTTAGAATGTTGGGTGCTATGTGTGCAGGTACGGTATTGTCATCTTGCACAGGTACTAAGGTAAAGGCAGAAGAACCTCAAGAGAAATATAAACGCTTGATTTTCTTCTTCTCTGCCACAGGTAACAGTCTGTATATCGCTAAAGAGCTGAGTGGTGCGGAAGGTACCCTTATGAGTATTCCGCAGGAAATTCACAATGAGCATCCTGTTTATGAAGCCGAGGAAATAGGTATCGTTTGTCCTATCTACTGCTTTATCCCACCTACCATCGTGCAGGAGTTTTTTGCCCGTTCCACCTTCAAGGCTGACTATCTTTTCTGTGTCGGCACATACGGAGCCAACTCTACCATATTCCCTGAATATGTTGCCCAAATGGCAAAGGACAAAGGGCTTGAGATGAATTACATCAATACCATCAAGATGGTGGATACGTACCTGCCATACTATGACATGGAATTACAAAAAGCTGAAGACAAGCAGATTCCTGAAAATTTGGCAGCAATAAAGGCTTCTGTCAATAGTCGTGAAAACTACATCCGTCCTGTCTCTGAACAAGAGAAAATGTTTTGTGAAGGCTATTACAGATTTTCTGGACGTGACAGGGTAAAACCCACTTTTACAAGGTCTGAGAAGATTGTCTTTTCAACAGACGATTGTATTGGTTGTGGCATCTGTAACTCTGTGTGTCCTCATGGTTCTTGGAAAATTGTTAACGGAAAGAGTGTGGCAGAAGGAGATTGTGAGAACTGCCTGGCATGTGTACACAACTGCCCTACTAAAGCTATTTCCATCATACCTACACCACCAGAGCCAGAGGAGCCAAACCGTAAATCAAGGTATCGTAATCCTAATGTGAGAGTGGGTGAAATCATTCAGGCAAACAGTCAGGTAAATTATAACGGTTAGTTTTTTGTCAGCAATCGGTTTCGGTTGCAGACATTGCATTAAATAATAAAACGATGAAAGAAATAAAACGATATATGATGGTAGCAACGCTGGCTCTCTTATGGATGGGAGCCTGTGCGCAACCCATGATGAGGCCCCAAGGCCCGCTGAATGAGTTTTCTGCAATAGAGGGTACTTCCGCCTTGCAGTA
The DNA here is from genome assembly GCA_017471185.1 of Bacteroidaceae bacterium. Taxonomy (GTDB): domain Bacteria; phylum Bacteroidota; class Bacteroidia; order Bacteroidales; family Bacteroidaceae; genus Bacteroides. Next base: position 34,546 of record JAFUVZ010000004.1, on the reverse strand, counting down.
TAATCTGCCTATGGAGAGGAATATAGAGTCACGCGCCGGATTTGGCCCTGCTTTTTATATCTTCCCTGATCAGAAGCTGGATAATGTATCTGCTTTAGCGTTGGCAAAGGAACTGAAGGTAATAGAAATGGCTGCTGAAAACGGTGGCAGAATTAGTGTGGTGAATCCTGTAGGCGACAAGTGGCAGGCTTCTGACGTACAGGCTTTCCGTGAACTGATAGTTAGAGGTGGCCCTGCCACTAACATTAAGGTGGTGGGCATTGGCAATGGTGCTACTTTCGTCAATCAGCATTTGGCTGCTTCTGACTTGACGGGTGCCATAGCTGGCATCGTTTCTATTGGTGGTGCTCCTGGTAAGGTCTGCGCACTGCCTGTCCCCACTTATGTCGGTGGCAAGAATGCAGCAAAAGTGGCCAAACCTTATCAGAAAACCAGTGATGCCGCTCCTAAGGATCCTTTGCAGCAAGTGGTAGTGAATGCTGATGCTAACGCTTCTGAAGCTATGTTGTTGGCTGATGCTTGGGATAAGGTGTTGAGTGCCAACTATCGTTACAACAACCTCTATCGCACGTTCTATATGAGCCGTGGTATTGATAACCCGGAAGGTGTGAAGACTTTCGAACTTGTTTCATACCCGATGTTCGATAAAATGGGCATCCAGCGCAATGTAGTACAACATCCTGTAGTGGATACCAATGCGGCAGGTGGGGTAGAGAACCCTAATAAATATCTGTGGTATGAGTATCTGCCAAAGCAGGTTCAAAATGCAGCTAAGGGTACTGTGCCATTAGTCGTGATCCTGCATGGTCATGGGAACGATCCTCGCACACAAAGTGAGACGGCTGGATTTGTGGAACTGGCAGCTGAAGAGGGCTTCATGGTAGTAGAGATGGAGTGGCAGGGCAGCAATGGTTTCATCGCTATGGGATTGGATGGCATTGAGGCTGTTATCAGTGTACTCAAAGAGAAATATCCGCAGATTGATGCTTCACGTATCTATTGTGAGGGTTTGTCTGCTGGGGCCATGACCAGCAATATGCTGGGCGTGCGTAAATCGCATCTCTTTGCTGCCGTAGCTGGCCATTCTGGTGGCATCTTCTCTGGCAACGGACTTGGTTATTATGGCTATGGCAGTGAGCCTTTGATGAATGAGGCCATTCAGAAGCGTGGCTATGTGGAAGTGGGCTATTGCTCTGTGGCTGGTACCCATGATGATGTGATACGTTACTTGCGTCCTGACAACTGGCAAGGAAACCCTTATTTGAATGTTTGGCGCATCTATCAGACGATTAATGATATGGAGGTGACAGGTGATTTGGATTTCAATGTGGATCCAACCTTCGGATTCAAGTTGCAAGACCGCCGTCAGATTCATACGGGCAAGAGCGAAGACATCACGATGGAGTTTGGTCAGCTGTATAAAGACAATAAGCCGATGATCCGTCTTATCGCTATCAATAACTATGGCCATTGGAACTTCAAGCCTGCAGCTCGCCTGATTTGGGACTTCTTCCGCCACTTCTCTCGTGACATGGAAACCAAGAAGCTGAATTATACAGAATAAAGAATTTGACAAAACTTATTGAATATGGAAAAGATTATCTCACTGATATGCGCCTTGATGGTGGTGTCGGGCATGGCTTTAGCGCAGAGGGGAGAACCTGTGGTCATTCCTCTCTGGCCTAATGGAGCACCCAACGACAACCATCTTACTGGCGAGGAAGGGCACCCAGACCCAAGGAGTGTCAACAATGTTTCTAAGCCTGAGTTGTGGGTTTACCCTGCATTTAGACCTAATGGTACTGTCATCATCGCTTGTCCTGGTGGCGGATATGTCTATTTGGAGATAGAAAAAGAAGGCACTGCGTTGGCACCTTGGTTCAACTACATAGGCGTGACGCTGGCTGTGCTGAAATATCGTATGCCCAACGGACATTTTGAGACCTCTTTGAGTGATGTGCAGGAGGCAATCAAGATCATGCGTCAGCATACCTACGACTGGAAGGTGAATCCAAACAAGGTGGGTGTCATGGGGTGCTCTGCTGGTGGTAACCTGGCTTGTGAAGCTGCTGTTCAGTTTACGGGCCCAGAAAATAGACCTGATTTCCAGATTCTGCTCTATCCCTCCACCATTCCTAATAGCTATATGAACAATGAGATGCATGGAGCTAATGCCACTCAGGAAATGATAGACAAATACACTATACTCAAAAATGTCAAGCCTAACACTCCTCGTGCTTTTATAGCTTGCAGTGCCGACGACCCTATCGTGTCGTTTGAAGAAAGCATTCAATATTTTCGAGTGTTACAACAGAACCGCATTCCATCAGTGTTGCATATTTATCCTACAGGTGGTCACGGATGGTGCGAAGGTCCGTGGTTTCATTACGCACGCGAATGGAAAGCCGAGTTGGAAAGATGGCTCCTTGAAGAATAAAAGAATGCTCTCACCGTTAGCCAAACTGACTAAGGTGAGAGCATTTAACTTAATAAGTGAAGAATCTACTATTTAACACTGTCAATCCTGTTCTGATAGAATTGGCGGAAATCACTCCACTTATAATAGGGGAACATGTCTGTTGGTACAGGCAACTTTGCCTCATCTCCATTCAACAGGCACTTCACTAAAATTTCATCACTGCTCTTCTTGCCTCGATAGAATACCAGTTGGATGTTGGAAGCCTTGCATGTTTCCCAATTCTGATAGATATTCTTCACTTCGTATGGATCTTCTGGATCGATGTCTGCTCCATTGATGCCCATCAGTACGGTCAGCGGACCGATGCAGGTGTCATGTCCAAAGCGTAAGTCTGAAATGCGGTTACTGCTTCCGTTGATTACGGCATCTGCTTTCTTCAAGATGTCTTCAAGGATAGGAATCATGTTGTACTGACCTGAGAATACCCATGAATATGAGCCCAAGTTGGATGCTTCCCAACGGTCAACAATCTCTTGGTCTGTAATGATATTGCCCATCATGCCCTCGTGGTTGATGCTGGGCAGTGAAGTGTAGAGATTAATAAGGTTGCCTGCTATGCGGTTGACATTGCCTGGCAAACCTTCTGTACTGGTGAAAACACGTGGTACAATCTTTTCAGGTAAAGAGTTGTCGCTCTGGAACTTGTCGCGATTACTCTCATAGCGTGGCTTGTCTGGTCTTGGGAAATTATGCTTCACTGGATTTTGCCCATCGGTAGGCACTACACCATCGAGTGTAAAACGAGATGATTGTTCACGGATTTCAATAGATGGATTGCATTGCACCAACTCTTGACAGAAAGCAGACATACTTATAACACAGCGCCCTGAAAGTGACGATATAGCCAGTACGTTGCCCCCTTTCTTGAATACTTCAGGGAAATTGTTGTACATGGTACGTGCGATGAATTGATGCTGTTCCCATCCCAGTTGGGTAAGTTCGCTGATACCTGTCATTAGCTCGCTTTTGGCAGCCATAAACTTGCCATAAAACATTTCGCCTTCTTGTGTAAGTTGATGCTTTTGGTGAGCAACTGTCAGCAATGTGTCAAGATCTTTGTAGAGCTGGTCGCTCCAGTAATATCTTGACCCATGGCGGGCATAATGGCTGATGTAGAATGGCTTGTAGCCTTTGGGAGCTTTGGTAAGCTGGCTTGTCTCCATAGAATAAGGATAGTCGTTACCGTAAGCTTTTTTCGGATCTGCCTGGAGCTGGTCGAGAACGGCATTGCTTTGTGCCCAGGACATTATGGCGAAAAACGCCAGAAGTAAGGTAGTCAAATGTCTTTTCATGGTTGATACATTATTAATAATTGCTGTAAAGGTAAGAAGAATATTTATATTATTGTTTGTTTTCTCTTGCTTTTTGCAGCTTAAGAAAAGTTATTATGTTTTTATTTATTAACTTTAAGCAGTATAATTCGACAGAATATGAAGACGGCAGAGGAGATAATTTCTTATATGGAGTCGTTGCGGGATGAGAAGCAGCGAGAAGTGTTATTGGGATTTTTCAAGACAGGAGAAGGGGAATATGGCGAAGGTGATGATTTTCTGGGGATGAAGGTGCCGCAGACGAGAGAAGTTGTAAAGATGGCTTGGAAAGGATTGTGGAATCATATGAAAAGGAATGTGATTTCAACGGACTGCAAAAGCATCTTCGGTAGCTGCGTCAATCACCATCTCTGCTTTCTCTGAGGCCTCATCCTTAGGAGAGCCTGTCTGATTGCAGCCTATAAGCGTCATCACACCTAAAGCCGCTACAAATAACAATCGTTTCTTCATTTTGTATTTATTTCTGTTTGATATTTTGCAAATGTAATCATTTTTGTCATCAAATAATGATAAAAACATTATTTTTGCAGAAAAGAAACGGTAGGATATGAAGAAAATGCTGTTATGGATAGGTGCCCTGATTGTGGGCGTGGTGCTGGGATGGCTTGGCATAGCCTGGCTGGATGGCCTGATGAATTTCGTGGCAATGGTCTATACGAGGCTTTTCCAACTGTTAGCTGTGCCGACCATCGTATTGGCTGTAGTATCTACCTTCGCCACCTTCGGTTCGCAAGGTTCAGGCAAGATATTCGGCAGAACCGTCACTTACACCCTGCTCACCACCCTATCGGCGGCTATCGTGGGCGCATTGCTCTATGTCGTGATAGCCCCTGGCAACTTGCCTGCGGAAGCCATCAGCCAAGGAACGGAAGTGGTAGAGATGGCACCTCAACAATCTGTCTATTCTCATATATTAGGCGTAATTCCCAACAATATCATCAGGCCATTCTTAGAGGGTAACGTGCTCTCGCTCCTGCTGATAGCCTTTGCAGTTGGCATCGGGCTCTCGAAACTACCAGACACTGATAACAAGGCGACGGTCATCAAGGGCATATTGGGATTGCAGGAATTGTTGTTCCTGCTGATTCGATGGCTGATATGGACATTGCCTTTGGGCATCGTGGCGTTTTCGGCTCAGCTTGCCGCCCAGGTTTCAGGCGGAGTAATCGCAGATTCTTTAGGCAAATACGTACTGGTGATTCTGGGAGGAAACGCCTTGCAGTTCTTCATCATATTGCCCCTGTTCCTATTGGCGAGGGGATTGAACCCCATCCGTGTATTAGGCAAGATGATGCCTGCCGTACTGATGGCACTCTTCACCAAGAGCAGTGCGGCTACCCTGCCCGTAACGATGGAGACAGCAGAAAAGCGATTGGGCGTGAAGCAACGCATAGCCCGTTTCGTACTGCCTATCTGCACCACCGTCAATATGAACGGATGTGCTGCTTTCATCCTGGTCACTTCATTGTTTGTGATGCAGAACGGAGGCATGGACATCACGCCAGTCACTATCGCCTTATGGACCGTAATTGCCGTTATCTCTGCCATCGGCAACGCCGGCGTACCTATGGGTTGCTATTTTCTGACACTCTCACTGATGTCGGGCATCGGGGCTCCCGTAGGCATCATGGGTATCATCCTGCCCATCTATACGGTGATAGATATGGTGGAGACGGCAGAGAACGTTTGGTCTGACTCCTGTGTCTGCGCAATGACAGACAAAGACCTGAAATCGGAGATTTAAATAATTTTGGTAGGTTTACCCACATTTCAGCTGCCCTCGCCCTGACGCTGGGGGCTAACGCCAGGGTGTTCAAAATCGGCATCTGACCCGAGACCGTTTATGCTGTCCTGAAAGTTTTGATGCGTTTTGCGACAAGGTTCTCCATGAGATTTTCATTTCGCCAGAAATTGATGTCCCTGATTTTTGTCCTGCATAAGCGTTCTTTGGCATTGTAGTTCATTGAAACAGATTCGCCAGCATATTCCAATATTACCGGCTTTACGCATCTTGCCTCATTACTTACAGAAAATGAGCTAACTACTATATTATTGCCTAAAAGAAAAATGGGATGTCTTTATAGACATCCCCGAATTATTTGATTATCAGAACTTGTATGAGGCTCCTGCCATAAACCAGAAACCTGGTTGCGGCACATTGCCATAGTCATAGTAGGTCTTGTCGAAAATGTTGTTGGCCTCTACATAGAGCTTATACCTGTCAGCATTCCATGACAGACGGGCATCGAGTACTGAGTAGGACCCGTAAGGCTTCACTTCGCCACTGAGCAACTGATAGTTACCCTTGCGCTCCTGATACCTGTAAGAAAGGTTGAGGAACAGACGACTGACAAGGTTGAAATTGCCTTGTGCAGTCAATTTGTGCTTGAGGTACTCCAGCGCATACTGTGACTGCATGTAGCTCTCCAAGTCTTTGTCCTGGTCGATGTAGCTATAAGCCACGTTCACGTTCTGCAGGAAACGCTGGGCAGGCAACAGCGTGAGGAAGTCGAAGTAAAGGCTTGCCTCTATACCCGTGGCATTCACCTTGGTATGGTTCACCGACTCCCACACGGCCTCATCGCCCTGACGGGTATCACGAATCCAGTCGATCATGTTCTTACCATGATGATGATATACGCTCAGTGTTCCCCTCACGCCTCCGGAAAGGTATTTCACACCCACCTCGTAGGCCTGCATCTCCTCTGGCTTGAGGTATTTGTCGGCCTTATGGCCACCTACGGAGTAATAGAGTTCTGTGAACGAAGGCATACGCAAGGAGGTGTTGAATGAGGCGTAAGCCTTGAAGTTTTTAGCGAACTGCCAGCTGACATCCACGCCCGGATAGAGTTTGAAAGGCATCTCATTCCAAGTGTTCTTCACGGCAATAACACCTGCACTGAGGGTGAAATTCCTCAGTAATATATTGTGTTCCAGGTGGAAACTCAGGTTACTACGGTTCAAGCCCAAGGTATATTGACGGTCGGTGCCATGAATATCAAGCGGCTTGTTCAGCGGTTCTCCCAGGTTGCCACTGATGAGGTCTTCATTACGGAACTCCGCGCCAAAAGCGGTCTTACCCAAAGCCCAATCCACATAGCTGTTAAGATTGACGCCAAAGACATCAGTGCGATGATAGTTGAAAGGCACCTTAGCCTCGCTGCCACGAATCAGTTCGAAGCGGTCGTGACTACGGTTCCAGTAGATTGACGGCTTGAAATGGAAGAAGCCCTTGGTCTCAGCCTGTACGGCCGTGAAGAACTTCAGGGTGTGTTCGAACTGGTCATCGAACTTGGCGCTATAGAAAGTGTTTGAGCCATAGTCCTTGTTACTCAGGCCTGCATGCCAGCTGATATTGACATCATCACTGTCATAATGGCCTTGATAGAACAGCTTCAAGGTCTTGAAATCACTGTTCAGCGAGCCTGCCTGGTTGCGGCTATAGCCATCACTACGGGTATAGGATGCCGAGAGCTGGTTGTTAAAGCTGCCGCTCACCACATTTGCCCTACCACCTCCAGAAACATAGCCGAAAGAGCCTGCTTCCAGGTGCACGTCGGCACTGGTACGGGTTTCCTTACGGGTGACAATGTTGATAGCACCCACCAGAGAGGAGGTACCATACACACGCCCGGCAGGTCCTTCAAGCACCTCGATGCGTTCAATCTCTGAAATGTCAACTGGGAAATCAGCGGCATTGTGTCCGGTCTGCGGATCATTGATATTGATGCCGTTGAGAAGAATGGTGATTTGTTCGTTCGTGCCACCACGCACACTGATGTCAGTCTGTGCCCCGATGGGTCCTCGTTGGCGGACATCCACGCCAGCAGCGAGTTTAAGAAGGTCGTTTACACTTTGCGCAGGAGTGGCGGCAATCGCCTCACGATCCAGCACAGTTACCAGACGCGCCGATTGTCCGAGCGTCAGCGGGGCACGGCTACTGGTCACTTCCACTTCCTCCAGCTCATACAGCTTCTCCTGAGTCTGAGGCGATAAGGTAACCTGTGCAGATGCAGTATCGGGAGTAGCGAAGGTCAGTGTAGCCACTGACAGCACTCCGATGGTTACCTCGACCTTCAGGCTGCGGAACACAGCATACGGGCTGTTCTGGAACTGGCGAAAACGCACAGCCTTCCTGCCTGTCTGAAAAATCTTTTTTTTCATCGTTTGTTAGTTAATAATTAATTAATAAAAATTCCTGGCGATGGAGTCAAACTCCAGCACCTGGCTATCTACCCACGACTGAGGGAGATTACGCTCTCTGGCAATGACCTGGGCCACCTCAGGCGCCACCCTCAACGCCTCACGGGCATCGATATAGAGCAGACGCACACGGCGAGCCAACACATCATCGATCGTGTGGGCCATCTCATGACGCACAGCCCAAACAACCTCACCCACAGTATAATCATACTTAGGCGAAATCTTCTTCTGGAATTCAGCGTCAGTACTCTCCAGTTCATGCAGGGCAGGCTCATCACTACCATATACATAGCAATGGTTGGTCAGGTCAGGATTCGGTCTCCAGCCATGAATCTTCAGATGCTTGGTAACGCATTTGCGAGCCTCAACGAGGTGCATGGCAATGGCCTTGTCAATGGTATCCTCAGCCATCAATCGATAGCTGGTCCACTTTCCACCTGTTATGGTTATCAAACCGTTAGCTGAAACAATAATCTTATGGCTACGAGAAATTTCATGGGCTTTCCTACCTTCGTTCTTAGGTGCAGCCAGAGGTCTCTGACCAGCATACACTGTGATGATGTCCTTACGCGTCGGAGCTGGCCGCATATAAAGTCCAGCCGTCTGCAAGATGAAATTGATCTCTTCATCTAATGCACGTGGCTCACTCTCAGGATGGTCACGAAGCACATCGGTTGTGCCTACCACCACCCTGCCATGCCAAGGAACCGCAAAGAGCACCCTGCCGTCACTGGTCTTAGGCACCATCAATGCGTCATTGCCTTGCAGGAACTTCATGTCGAGCACAAGGTGCACACCCTGACTGGGCTTCACCATCGGCTTATGACCTGGCTTATCGAGCGTCATCACCTCATCAACGAAGATACCTGCGGCATTGATGACCGATTTGGCCTTCAGGGTAAACGACTCGTGTGTCTCTTGATCAACAGCTATCACGCCACATACCTTACCACGCTCATCGTGCAGTATCTCAGTAGCCTTGATATGATTCACCACCACGCCCCCCTGCTCTATGCAAGTCTGAGCCAGATTGACTGCCATACGGGAATCGTCAAACTGGCCGTCATGATAGACGATACCACCTTTCAGTCCTTCCTTACGGATGGCAGGCAAACGCTTCAATACGCTGGCCTTACGGATGAACTTAGAACGTCCGTAGCCGAAACCGAATGAGAGCATATCATAGAAAGTGAGTCCGCAGAAATAGAGGAAATTATCCCAATAAGTGTAGTTGGCTATCACAAACGCCTGGTCTTTCACCAGATGAGGGGCATTGGCCTTCATACGGCCCCGCTCACGCAAGGCTTCCAACACCAGCATCACATCACCCCTTTGCAAGTAACGGACACCTCCATGCACCAGCTTCGTGCTTCGGCTTGACGTGCATTTGGCAAAGTCATCCTGTTCGAGCAAAACCACGTTATAGCCTCTCGAAGCGGCATCCACGGCACATCCCAGCCCAGTGGCTCCTCCTCCAATCACAACGAAATCCCATATATTTTGCGATTCCCTCAGCCTTTCTATCTGCTCCTCACGTTTCATAGCATTAAGTTAAATTATCCTCACAAAAAAAAGCAGTCACGTTTGAATCATACGCAACTGCCTTTCCTTTTTATTTATCAACCTTAATCCATTTCTTGTCGGGGTACCAAGATTCGAACTTGGGACCCCCTGCTCCCAAAGCAGGTGCGCTAACCGGACTGCGCTACACCCCGAATGCTTTCTTTTTCTTAAAAGCGATGCAAAGGTAAGCTTATTTTTTTATTCGTGCAAGCATTATCGGCTTTTTTTTCAAAAAAAGTGTTACATTTGCATATTACTTAAATTTGACACCATGAAACGCAGAGACTTTATCAAGAAATCTTCCCTGCTGGCAATGGCCACAGGGATAGGCAATATGGCTCACGCCAATGAAACCGGACAACGTACAGGGAGCCAGTATGAAAGCAAGCTGATTATCTCAGCTCCCATGCTTCAGAACTATGCCGACAGATCGATGGGCGTGGCTTTCGCTGTGAGTGACCTGGCCAACGGCTATGTGATTGTGGGCGAGAAGCCTGATTTGAGTGACGGACGAAAGGTAAAATGTGGAGGCTACCGTACTACAGAGATTACTGACCGCGTTCAGCAAGTAAGACTGACAGGCCTGAAGCCATCTACCACCTATTATTATAAAATAGGTGCAGACCGCATTGAGTACAAGGGTGGATATAGCATGAAGATACTGGGCAACGAGCAGGATGAGCGTATCTATCGTTTCAAGACGGCAGGCGAACTGAGCAAACCACATTTCTGCGTAATCAACGATACACACGTGAGATGGGAGCCATTTGGCAGAGCGATTGATAAGATTGCGGAACTCAACCCGTCGTGTGTCATCTGGAACGGTGATGCCAGCAATGTGGAGGAGACCATCGAGGCACAGACACGCATCTTCCTCACCCCAGAGATTGAGCGGAAGGACTATGCTTCACAGATTCCTTATCTGTTCTGCCCGGGCAACCATGATTCACGAGGTATGGCGAACAGACACCTGGAAAGGGTGTGGATGTACAGGCAACCCGAAGAGAGGCTATCACGCGACTGGGACCTGGGGCGTAACTTCGCCATCCGCATGGGTGATATCGCAATGATAGGTCTGGACACGGCTGAGGACAAACTGGACACGAATCCGAAATTCGCCGACCTGTTTACCAGTGGTCCATATCGTAAGGCACAGACTTTTTGGCTGGCCGATGCCTTGGCGAAGCCAGAAATAGCCAGTGCACCTTACCTGGTGGCGTTCTGCCATATTCCGCTATTCGACGATAATCCCCGTAGCAATCCAGGCGATGTGGCACCTGCCGATGAGGATTCAAAATATTCTACCGACTTCGCCATGTGGCAAAGGACATGTGCACAGATGTGGACTCCATTGTTGGAACAGGCCGGTTGCCAGTTGATCATCACAGCTCATCAACACCGTTACAGATACTTTGCCCCCAGCCCAGACCGTCCATGGGCACAAATCATCGGCGGTGGTCCTGAGATGGGGTTCGCTGGAAGTGGTGACAACCGCCAGGAGGCACCCGACCGTTTCCCCACCGTAATAGAAGGCAAGGTTGAAAATGGTAATTTACAGATAATCATCCACAACCTGCTTACATGGCAAATACAGGAAAGGCTGACGATTAGCAGGGGCAGAGAATAGTGAATGCCTGTTTTCAGTAAAGACAAAAAAACTGAGGAGGAGAAATTCACATTCCCCCTCCCCATCACTACAACATCTAATTCAAAAACTTACAGAGAGATTAAATTTATTTGTTTTGCCTGTTATATTCGCCACAAATATACAAACAAAAATTATAAAGAGCAAATATTATAAGAAATTTTTGTTCTTTTTCAACGTTTTTTACCGAATAATGTCCAATTCACGGAAACATTTAGCCAAATGTTCCACAGCAAAATCGATCTGATCCTTGGTATGGGTAGCCATTAAAGCGACACGCACCAATGTGTCCTGAGGAGCACATGCCGGTGGAATCACAGGATTGATGAAGATGCCCTCATCAAACGCCAGTTTGGTAACAGCAAACGTCTTATAGGTATCACGTACATAAAGCGGAATGATTGGAGACTGGGTATCGCCAATCTCAAAGCCCGCCTCACGGAATGACTTCAATGCATAGTTAGTAATCTCCCACAACTTCTCTTGACGCTCTGGCTCATTCTGGATGATATGAAGCGCCTCGATGGTAGCAGCTGTGGCTGCTGGAGTGCTACTTGCCTGGAAGATATAGGAACGTGCGCTATGACGCAAGGCATTGATAACGGCAGACTCACCAGCCACGAAACCTCCGAGAGAAGCAAGCGACTTGCTGAAAGTACCCATAATCAAGTCAACATCATCTGTCACGCCGAAATAATCGCAAACGCCACGGCCCTGCTTGCCGAACACACCGATACCATGAGCCTCATCAACATAAACGCAAGCGTTATATTTCTTCTTCAGACGGATAATCTCTGGCAGGTTGGCCAGATCGCCCTCCATAGAAAACACGCCATCCACCACAATGAGTTTGATGGCGTTAGGCTCACATTTCTTCAGCTCTTTTTCAAGAGCATCCATATCGTTATGCTTATATTTCAACTGAGTTGCGAAAGAAAGGCGGCGACCGTCAACGATAGAGGCATGGTCTCTGTCATCACAGATTATATAGTCGCCACGACCTACGAGCTGAGGAATCACGCCCTCGTTTACCGTAAAGCCTGTAGAGAAACACAACGCCTCTTCCTTGCCGACAAATGCAGCCAATTCTTTCTCAAGCTGAACGTGAAGGTCGAGTGTACCGTTTAGCAAGCGCGAACCAGCACAACCGGTACCATATTTTTTAGTTGCCTCAATAGAAGCATCAATGATTCTCTGATCATAAGTCAAGCCTGTATAGGCATTAGAACCAAACATGAGGACTTTCTTACCGCTCATCATGACTTCAGTACCCTGATGGCTGTCAATCTCTCTGAAATATGGATAGATACCTCTGGCCTTATAATACTGAGGCTCCTGGTATTTTCCCAACTTCTCTGATAATAAACTCATTGTTTAATATTCGTTTTTTAAAAAATTACCTGCTTTTATGTAAGCAGGCTGCAAAGTTAACAAAAAATGTCAATACATTGCACATATTTCGCAAAAAAGTGTCAATTATTCGTTTATTTTTCTTTTAGTGAACGATTTATTCCCTCTATATAGTCCAAAAGTTCGTCTCTTCCCGTCGCTTTCAAAGAGGAAGTTATAAAATAAGGAGGCAGTTCTTCCCAATGTTCCTTCAACGTTTCCAAATAAGTGGCCACATTGGTGTCTGTCCTGAGCTTCGACTGCTTATCAGCTTTGGTAAAGACGATGGCGAATGGAATCTCATTCTCTCCCAACCAGTTCATGAAGTCCATGTCTATCTTCTGGGGAGCCAATCGACTGTCTATCAACACAAACAGACAGGTCATCTCCATACGTTGCTCCAGGTAGGAACCGATGACTTTCTGGATGCCACTCACCCCCTTCTTGCTACGATTGGCATAACCATAGCCTGGCAGATCCACCAGATACCACTGCTTATTAATCAGGAAATGATTGATCAGCAAGGTCTTGCCCGGAGTAGAAGAGGTCATGGCAAGCTTCTTGTTGTTGGTCAACATATTAATCAGGCTCGACTTGCCCACATTACTACGTCCGATGAAGGCATATTCTGGCAATCCTGCCTTCGGACATTTGTTCACATCTGTATTGCTAATCACGAATTCAGCTGACTTAATCTGCATATCTTATAATTATTATTTAACAAACTAACAATCTGTCCTGAAAGAAGTTTCTTCACCTCTTCCATAGGCACCTCACATCCCAGTTCCTTGGCCAATGAGGTGACACCTTTATCTATAAATCCGCACGGATTGATGTAACCGAAGTAGCGTAGGTCAGTATTCACGTTCAATGCCAGGCCATGCATGGTGACATACCGGCTACTCCTCACGCCGATGGCACAGATTTTACGGGCCTTGGGGCCATGAGCGTCAAGCCAAACACCCGTGGCTTTCTCCAGCCTTCCGGTCTCAATGCCGTAGGAAGCGCATACCCGAATCACCGATTCCTCAATCAACCAGATGTACTCCTTGAGCCCCAAATGATAACGTTCCAAATCTAGAATCGGATAACATACCAGTTGTCCAGGTCCATGATAGGTGATGTCTCCACCCCTGTCTATATGATAATAGGAGGCTCCTATGCGTTTGAGCTGTTCGTCGGTCATCAGCATGTTAGCCGCTTTCCCACTCCGTCCCAACGTATAAACGTGTGGGTGCTCACAGAGTATGATATGGTCTAAAGCATCAGCATCTTGTCCGGCTTTACTAACCAAGCGTTGGTTGAAAAGCTCTTCCTGCCTTTGCCATGCCTCAGCATAAACTATCAGTCCCCAGTCTTCAACAATCAGATGATTTTCCATGCTCTTTTTTTCACATTTCTCTGCAAAGATAAGAAAATTTATTCGTAACTTCGCTAACTGAAACTACATATCCGTTTAGAATATGAAAAGAACAAGATTACAATTTGCCATCATATCAGGCATTATGCTTGCCTTTGTCTTCTGCATGGGAGGATGTAAACAGGAAAGGGTGCTTGTTGGCGACTTAAAGTTTGACAATATAATACTTGAGGAAAGCAGGCATCTGTTTGACGACAAGACCAAACCTCACGCTGAAGTGAAGACTGATTTCTCTTTTGTGTCGGAATCGAGTGACGAGAAGATGAAAGACAGTATCAACCATGCGCTTCAGGCTTTCGTGTTTGGCGAGAGTTATGCTTCCCTGCAACCGGAAGCAGCTGTCAGACAATTCACCGACAATTATTTCTCCACATACCGTAACGACCTTGAGCCAATGTATCAGGAAGAAGCAGCGGAGGAAGGCTCTGCCCCTGAGAAGTTCTGGTATTCTTACCAGCGTGAGACGGAGACCAAGGTGGAGTATTATGACAAACACTTGCTGACTTATCGTTTTTATATGGAGGAGTTCACAGGCGGGGCTCATCCGGTGTATTTCACTTATTTCAAGAGCATTGACCTGCGCACCTTGAAGGAGATAGAACTGAACGACTTGCTCGTAGGCGAGTATGACGAGGAACTGACAGAAATGTTGGTTGCGAAACTGATGGAAGATGTGGGAGCATCTACGAAAGAAGAACTGGAGGAACTGGGGTATGGCACTACATCCGACATCATTCCCACTGAGAACTTCAAGCTTACACCTGGTGGCATCAGTTTCTTGTATAACATCTATGAAATAGCTCCTTATGTAATCGGTCCTGTGGAAATTGACCTTACTTTTGAACAGCTGGATCCTATCCTGAATACAGAGTATATGATCGTGAAGGAACTAAGAGGGAAGTGAGAATGGAAAATGGAGAATGGAAAATGGAAAATGGAGAATGGAAATGGAGAATGGAGAATGGATATTATTAAGAAATATTTCAATGACCTGACGGAAACGCAAGAGAGGCAGTTTGAGGCGTTGGGACCTCTGTATGAAGACTGGAACGCTAAGATCAACGTGATTTCCCGTAAGGATATAGGTAACCTGTATGAGCATCATGTGCTTCACTCCCTTGGCATTGCGAAGGTGTTAAAACTCGTTGAAGGCACCTCTGTCATGGATCTGGGCACAGGTGGAGGATTCCCGGGTATTCCCCTGGCTATTCTTTTCCCCGAGGTGAAATTCCACCTTATTGACAGTATCGGGAAGAAAGTGCGCGTAGCTACGGAAGTAGCGAAAAGCATTGGTCTGCAGAACGTCACTTCCGCGCATGAACGTGCCGAGGAGGAAAAAGGCAAGTTCGACTATGTGGTGAGCCGTGCCGTGATGCCGTTGGAGGACCTGGTAAGACTGGTGAGGAAAAACATCAGCCACAAGCAACAGAACGCTTTGCCTAACGGACTGATCTGTCTCAAGGGTGGCGAACTGGAGCATGAGGCCATTCACCTGAAGGACAGGAGCATCTTCTGGGATTTGTCTGATTATTTCGAGGAACCTTATTTTGAAACAAAGAAAGTAGTTTTTACCGCAATATGAAAATCAAGAGATTTGAATTTAACATGTTCCCCGTTAACTGCTATGTTCTGTGGGATGAGACGAATGAAGCCGCCATCATCGACCCAGGATGCTATTACGAGGAAGAGAAGATAGCACTCAAGGACTTTATCGCAAATAACGGATTGACTGTGAAGCACCTGTTAAACACGCACCTGCACATCGACCACATTTGTGGCAATCCTTTCTGTGAACGTACATTCGGTGTGAAAAGCGAAGCGAATGAAGCTGACCTTTACTGGGTGGAACTGGCTCCCAAGCAGAGCCGCATGTTCGGCATGAAGTTAGAAAGTGAACCTGAACCACCAGCCACGCATCTGCACGATGGCACTTTCGTGACTTTTGGTAACACTTGTCTGGAAGTGATTCATGTACCCGGACATTCTCCAGGTGGTATCGTATTCTACAATGCAGCTGAAGGATGTCTGTTCTCCGGCGACGTGCTTTTCCAAGGAAGCATTGGAAGAGCAGACCTTGCCGGGGGCAACTTCGATACCTTGATTGAAGGAATTTGTGCAAAGTTATTCGTATTGCCAGACGATACGGTGGTATATCCGGGACATGGAGCACCTACCACCATTGGCACAGAGAAGAAAGAGAATCCTTTCTTCAGGATATAACAGCTGCGAGCTATGGACCTTAAAGAATATTATCAACTAAAAACTTAATATGAAAACAGACCTATTGGTAAACCGCCACGTCGGCATCAGTGAAGCTGACGAGCAGAAGATGTTAGAAAAGATAGGCGTCAAGAGCCTGGACGAACTGATTGACAAGACCATTCCTGCCAACATCCGTCTGCAAGAGCCATTGAACCTGCCAAAAGCTATGACTGAGTATGAGTTTGCGCAGCATATCGCCAGTCTGGCTGCTATGAACAAGCTCTATACCACCTACATCGGCATGGGATGGTATAACACCATCACTCCAGCTGTCATCTTGAGAAACGTGTTCGAGAATCCCGTTTGGTACACCTCTTATACACCTTATCAATCTGAGGTTTCACAGGGCAGACTGGAGGCATTGATGAACTTCCAGACGGCCATCACTGACCTCACGGGCATGCCACTGGCCAACTGCTCATTGCTGGATGAAGCTACGGCAGCTGCAGAAGCTGTAACAATGATGTATAATCTCCGTTCTCGCGCCCAGCAGAAAGCGGGTGCCAACGTGGTGTTCGTGGATGAGAGCATCTTCCCTCAGACTCTGGCAGTGATGAAGACTCGTGCCGTGCCACAAGGTATCGTTCTGAAGACTGGCAGCTATAAGACGGCTGAGCTGACGCCTCAGACTTTCGCTTGCGTGATTCAGTATCCTAACGCTGACGGTAATGTAGAGGACTACCGCGCTTTCGTGGAGAAAGCTCATGCTGCTGACTGCAAGGTGGCCGTCGCTGCTGACATCCTGAGTCTTGCCTTGCTGACACCTCCGGGTGAATGGGGAGCAGACATCGTGTTCGGTAGCTCCCAGCGTCTGGGTACACCAATGTATTACGGTGGTCCTTCTGCCGCATTCTTCGCTACACGTGATGAATTCAAGCGTCAGATGCCGGGCCGAATCATTGGTCTGTCAAAAGACAAATATGGCAAACTGTGCTTCCGCATGGCTTTGCAGACTCGTGAGCAGCATATCAAGCGTGAGAAAGCAACCTCAAATATCTGTACCTCTCAGGCTCTGTTGGCAAGTATGGCAGGTTTCTATGCCGTATATCACGGACAGGAAGGCATCAGAACCATCGCCGAGCGTATCCATAGCATCGCAGTATTGCTGGAACAGAAACTGACGACTTACGGTTACAAGCAGTTTAACGAGCAGTATTTCGATACCTTGCACCTGGCGCTCCCGAAGAATGTGACTACAGAGCAACTGAAAGCGGTGGCTTTGCAGCATCAGGTGAACCTGCATTACTTCAGCAACGGACATGTGGGCTTGAGCATTGATGAGACCACTGACATCCCTGCTGTCAACGAACTGTTGCGTATCTTCGCTACAGCTGCCCAGCATGAGACGGAGACGATTGACGATGTTCCAGTTTCCTCCATTACTAATAAGGTGTTCGCTCGCACGACTCCTTACCTCACTCACGAGGTCTTCCAAAAGTACCATACTGAGATGGAGATGATGCGTTATATCAAGCGGCTGGACCGCAAGGACATCTCCCTCACCCACTCTATGATTTCATTAGGATCTTGCACCATGAAGATGAACCCGGCTTCAGAGATGCTGCCATTAAGCCGTCCTGAATTCGCCAATATCCATCCGCTTGTGCCTGCAGACCAGGCTGCCGGTTATCGCAAGCTGATAGATAACCTCTGCGAGGAATTGGAAACCATCACTGGCTTTGATGGAGTAACCTTACAGCCTAACTCTGGTGCTGCTGGTGAATATACAGGCTTGCGTATCATTCGTGCTTACCTGGAGAACATTGGACAGACTCAGCGTAACATCGTTCTGATTCCGGCATCTGCGCATGGTACAAACCCTGCGTCTGCCGTACAAGCAGGTTTCACTCCTGTAACCGTTGCTTGTGACGAGAAGGGTAATGTGGACTTGAACGACTTGCGTGAGAAAGCAGAAGCTCACAAAGAGGTGTTGGCAGCTCTCATGATTACCTATCCATCTACCCATGGTATCTTTGAGGTTGAAATCAAGGAGATTTGCAAGATTATCCATGATTGTGGCGCACAGGTTTATATGGATGGCGCCAATATGAACGCTCAGGTAGGCATCACCAACCCTGGTACCATTGGAGCCGACGTGTGCCACTTGAACCTGCACAAGACCTTCTCTTCTCCTCACGGAGGCGGTGGGCCTGGCGTTGGTCCTGTTTGCGTCAAGAAACATCTTGTTCCATTCCTGCCAGGACATCCGTTGTTCGGTAATTCAGCAAATGAGGTTTCAGCAGCTCCATTCGGTAGCGCAGGTATCCTTCCTATCGCATACGGCTATATCCGCATGATGGGAGCTGAAGGCCTGACGCGTGCTACTAAGATTGCTATTTTGAACGCTAACTATCTGGCTGCTTGTCTGGAAGACACCTACGGCATCGTATATAGAGGTGCCAACGGTTTCGTTGGGCATGAGATGATCCTGGATTGCAGGAAACTACATGAGGAAGTGGGCGTAAGTGAAGCTGACATTGCCAAACGACTGATGGATTATGGTTATCATGCTCCTACCCTTTCATTCCCTGTTCACGGAACGCTGATGGTGGAGCCTACAGAAAGTGAAAGTCTGTCAGAACTCGACAACTTTGTGGAAGTGATGCAGACCATCTGGCAGGAGATTGAGGAAGTGAGAAATGGTGTAGCTGATAAGACTGATAACGTGTTGGTTAACGCTCCGCATCCTGAATATGAGGTTGTAGCAACTGAGTGGAACCATAGCTACAGCCGCGAGAAAGCAGCTTATCCTATTGAAAGCGTGAAAGAGAATAAGTTTTGGATTAACGTGGCAAGAGTGAATGACACCCTGGGGGACAGGAAACTGCTTGCCACAAGATATCAGTCGTTTGAAGACTGATCAATCATCTATAAGGCGAAGGGAATCGACTTTACATAAGCGTTCCCTGAGCCTGTCAAACTGACTCTTGCGGATGCGCAAGGTCATCCGACAATCATTATCAAAGTCCTGGGAAACAATCTCAGGACTTTCTTCTTTCACGATACGCATCACGTCATTCATGAAAGGATATTCAAAAAGGAAAGTAATTTCGGCATCTACCGTCTTCTCGACAACTTCAGCCGCATTGAGCGCTTCCTGAGCAGCTGCCTTATATGCCACAATCAATCCGCTGGTACCCAACTTGATGCCCCCGAAGTAACGCACTACCACAACCAAGATATCCGTCAATCCAAAAGAGTTGATCTGTCCCAAGATTGGCCTACCTGCCGTTCCACTGGGTTCTCCGTTGTCATTGGCACGGAAATCAGTACGTTCAGCACCTAACATATAAGCATAGCATACATGACGGGCATCGTAATATTTCTTCTCGTATATCTTCAGCTGTTCCTTAACTTCATCGAGTGTCCTCACTGGTATAGCAAAGGCAAGGAACTTACTCCTTTTCTCGGAGCAAGTTCCTTCTGCAAGCCTTGATATGGTCTTATAAGTATCGCTCAATTCACTTTAAATTTTGTGATTCCATCACGCAAGAAACCTACGATCTGCTTAGCGGCTGCTATGCCAGCATTGATATTCGCCTCAGCCGTCTGGGCACCCATTTTCTTGGGAGTAGCGAAATAACGGCCAGCAAACTTAGCAGCGAATTCCTCTGCAGAAGCAGGAGCGATATCTGAAATATACTTCAGGTCTTCACGCACTTCCATCAACTTAATCAGTCCAGTCTCATCAATCACCTCCTTACGGGCAGTATTAATCAGGATTCCACCCTTCGGCAAACGGTTCACCAAATCATAATTGATAGAGTTCTTCGTCTCTGGCGTAGCAGGGATGTGGAGCGATACGATGTCGCAAGTGTCAAACAATGACTCTGTAGAATCAACAGCATGAACACCAGCTGCCTCGATAGCCTCTTTCGGGCAGAATGCGTCATAAGCATAGATATCCATGCCGAACCCAGCTGCGATACGCGCCACGTTACGACCTACATTACCGAAAGCGAGAATACCCAGCTTCTTGCCTTTCAGCTCGGTACCGGCCTTGCCGTTGTAGAAGTTACGTACTGCATAGATGAGCAGGCCGAACACCAGTTCAGCTACGGCGTTAGAATTCTGGCCAGGGGTATTCATCACCACCACATGGTGAGCGGTAGCTGCTGCCAGGTCCACGTTGTCATATCCGGCACCGGCACGTACCACAATCTTTAATTGCTTAGCGGCATCGAATACCTCATTGTCAATCACATCACTACGGATGATAACGGCATCAGCATCTTTCACTGCATCCAACAATTGAGCCTTCTCCGTATATTTCTCCAACAACGCCAGTTCGTAACCTGCAGCTTCTATTTCCTGACGGATCCCGTCAACGGCCACTTTGGCAAACGGTTTTTCTGTAGCGATTAAAACTTTCATAATGGTAAGGTTTAATGTAATTTTTCAAACTCCTGCATGCAAGCCACCAAAGCCTTTACGCCCTCCAACGGCTGAGCGTTATAGCAAGAGGCACGGAAGCCACCCACATCACGATGCCCTTTCACGCCTACCATACCGTGAGCCATAGCGAAGTCAAGGAACTCTTTCTCCAGTTCCTTATACTCATCAGCCATCACGAAGCAGAGGTTCATCAGTGAACGGTCTTCTGGAACTACAGTTCCACGGAACAGCTTGTTACGGTCAATCTCAGCATACAGCATCTCCGCACGCTCTTTAGCACGACGGTCCATCTCCTCAACGCCACCAGACTTCTTGATCCAACGCAAAGTCTCTAAAGCAGAATAGATAGGCACTACAGGAGGAGTATTAAACATAGAGCCTTTAGCCACATGAGTACGATAGTCGAGCATCGTCGGAATCTGGCGGCTCACTTTGCCTAGTTCATCATCCTTCACGATCACCAGAGTCACACCGGCCATAGCCAGGTTTTTCTGGGCACCGGCATAGATGCACTTGTATTTCTTCACATCGATAGGACGGCTGAAAATATCTGATGACATATCAGCAATCATAGGCACAGGAACATCCAGATCCTGACGGATCTCTGTTCCATAAATGGTGTTGTTGGTCGTGATATGCAGATAGTCCACATCAGACGGGCAAGTCCAATCCTTTGGGATATAGGTAAAGTTCTTATCAGCAGACGAAGCCACTTCTACCACCTCACCAAAAGCCTTTGCCTCTTTCAGAGCCTTCTTTGCCCATACGCCAGTGTTCAGATAAGCAGCCTTCTTCTCCAAGAAGTTATAAGGTATCATGCAGAACTCCAGACTGGCACCACCGCCGAGGAAGAGTACGGAATAGCCTTCCGGTATGTCGAGAATCTCTTTAATCAAAGCAACGGCTTCGTCAACAACTGGCTGGAAGTCTTTCGCACGATGGCTGATTTCCATCAAAGAAAGGCCAGAACCGTTGAAATCAAGAATCTGTTTGGCAGTAGCCTCAATCACCTCACGAGGAAGGATAGACGGTCCTGCATTGAAATTATACTTCTTCATAAGCATTTTGTTTATAAAATTAAACAATTATGTAATTATTTTCTATAATTTGCGGTGCGAAGTTAGCAATTTATTTGTTCACAACCAAGAAATGCATACATTTTTACATTGCTTCTTCAATAATCGTACGCATTCCTTTAATTTTCTCTCCTGCCACCAGTTTTAGCAATTGATTTGTCTTAGCCCGTTTTACGGCAACGAAAGCATAGTGGTCTTTGACATCCACCTGACCGACATCATCTCTATCCAGACGGCCTTTTTTGTAAAGGAAGCCAACGACATCCACTTTATTAAGTTTATCCTTCTTGCCTCTCCCGATATAGATAGTGCTCCAAGTCTGTTTAGGCGGTTTGGGCGTTTCTTCCTTCAGTTCGTAAACCGGTGTCTCTGAATCTACAAATTCTGGCAGATGCTCTTCCGGACCTAATATCATATATGCCTGGCCTGTAGCATCCCAACGGGCCGTTCGTCCGTTACGATGGGTAAAAGCCTCCTCATTTACAGGCAAATGATAATGTATCACATTATCTATGCCAGGAATATCCAGGCCACGGGAAGCTAAGTCTGTTGAAATCAGTACGGGAATCGTTCCGTTGCGGAACTTATACAATGACCGTTCACGGTCATCCTGCTCCATTCCCCCATGAAACATATCACACGGGAATTTCTTAGCCTGCAGAAAACCGGTCACCCTTTCCACACTTTCGCGATAGTTCACAAAAACAAGTGAGGTTTGTGTTCCTAACTGGCAAAGCAATCGGTAGAGTGTTTCCAGTTTATCTTTCTCTTGAGACATCACAGTCTGTAATGCCAAACGTGGCGATCCATCATCCGACTGTGAAAAATCAAGCTTAATCACCTTGTTCTTCAACAGTTTACCTTCTTCAGTAGTAGCCACTCCCGTAAACTGAGGTATCTCTTCAGCATCGGTGGCAGATAGCAAAACGCGTTTCTTCAATGAGGGTAATTGTCCTATGACTTCAGACATCTCGTCTTGGAACCCGAACTCTAAGCATTTGTCAAACTCATCAATCACCAGCGTCTTCACGGTCTTAGCATTGAAGTTCCGCTTCTGAAGATGGTCATTCATTCGTCCAGGCGTACCCACTATTACCTGAGGATGAATGCCATTCATCGTTCTGTGCTCATCCATAGCCGGACGTCCTCCATAGCAGCTCATCACACGAAACTCCGTACCCATTTGCTTGAAAACAGTCTCAATCTGCAAGGCCAGCTCTCGTGAAGGCACCAGTATCACGGCTTGCACCTCATCGTTTCCAGCTTCCAGACGTTGCACTAAAGGCAAAAGAAAAGCCAGCGTCTTGCCAGAGCCTGTAGGAGAAAGCAATACCAAGTTCTTATCTACTCCGTATGCCTCCAGCGTAGCCAACTGCATCGGATTCAGTTCCTCAATCTTGAGGTTTTTCAATAATTCATTCAGTTCCATTATCTTCTACTATTTGTGCGTCCTCAATATCCACATCATCTTTGTCGAATGATTTGACATCCTGCAATTCCTCCAGCTTAGGCCGACGACGGGTAAACTTGAACCAGTTAACCAATTCGAACAATGCGTAGAATATGAATGTCACGCCAATGATAATAAAAGCAGTGTTACGAGCACCATTGGAATTCATCACAGCATAGATGCCAGCCAACAAGACCAACGAAGGTACAATGAAATAGGAAAATGGCACCTCCGACCAATGTCTGGCTGCAATCAGCATAGAAATCTGCTGTATGCCTCCCAGCAACAGGAAGAAACCCAGTACGAATGTCAGGAAGTTGGCAAAGAAACCAGGTACCACCATCAGCAACAGTCCGAACAGGATGCCACCCACCGAGTCAATCGGAAAATAAGCCGGATAGTCCTTTCGTTGTACATAATAGCCTATCAGTGTAAACAAAGATGGTATCAGGAATAACGCCCCCACCGTTATTACCAGGTAATTGCCCGCCTCATTGGGAAACAGAACAAGCACCAGTCCGGCTAATAATGCACATATCGCACGAACAAACGCATAATTTATCTTCTTCATCATATTACCGTTTATTTAATATTCATTCATAAATCCAATCCCTACACCCTACGCCCTACACCTGAACTCCTTCGGAGTAAACCCAGTATGCTGTTTAAAGAACTTGCCGAAAAACGACTGATTTGGGAATCCCAGTTCGTCACTGACATCTTCAAGTGTTATATCAGGCCTTGTCTTTAAAAGAGTCTTGGCTTCCAATATCACATATTCGTTAATCCATTGGGTAGCACTTTTCCCACTCACCTCCTTGATAATCCTCGCCATATATTTGGGTGCCATACAAAGTTTATCAGCATAATACTGCACCTCTCTTGACTCTCTATGATGCTGCAATAGCTCACGATAGAATTTCTCAAATACCTCCTCTCCCCGACTCTTCTTACCAAGCTCTTGAAGATTGAAATCCCTAAAATTGGTGATAGCATAAAACAACGCCAGAAACAGATATTTAATCACCTCGCTCCTTTCCCCGTTATGATCCATCCTCACCACATCCTGCAAAAGTTGATAGAAATGAGTCACCATCTGCAACTCCTCTCCTGTCAGTTTCAAAACAGGATTCTGCTGAAAACGGAAAAATGCGGAGTATGATTGCGACATCTTCATCGTTTCCGCAAACCGGTTAGACATAATGATCAACTTGGTTTCCGTATCATCCCGTATTGTATGATGCTCTACTATCTGGTCAGGAAACATAAACACCATGCAGGGACCCTCCACCTCTATGGGCTTCAAGTCATACATTCCCTCAATCCGTCCTTTCGGCATGATGGTGATGATAGTGGCAGGCAATTTGAAGGGCGAACGGAAAAAAGGCACAAAGTGGATGTCGTCATCACTCAGCACGAAATCCTCCTGTATGGCATCCTTTCGCATCTGCGTAAAGCTTTGCCGTAAAATCTCATATAGATCCTGTCCTGCCATCTTAATTACTCCTTAATATATTATCTGCAAATATAATCAATATTTTTGCATTATTCAACCTTTAGAACAAAAATCAGACCTAATCAAGCAAGATTCTTGACAAAAACCGCCTTACCTTTGCAAAGTGAATAAAAACAACGAATAATAATAAAAAGAAAAAGATATGAAAGTAGCAGGAAAAGTAATCGTAGTTACCGGAGCAGGTAATGGTATGGGAAGGGCTATCGCCCTCAATCTTTTAAACAAAGGGGCTAAAGTGATCGGACTTGACATTAACTTGGAAGGATTGAAACAGACTCAACAACTGGCAAGTGATAATGGAGCAAACATGAAGCTGATGCAACTTGACATCACCAACCGAGAAGCCGTAGAGCAAGCTGCTGAAGACTGTGTTAAACTGTTTGGTGCTGTTGACGGAATCATCAATAACGCAGGCATCATCCAGGACTTCGTACCCGTAAGCAAAATGGAGTATCGTACAATAGAACGGGTGATGAACATCAATTTCTACGGAACACTCTATATGGTGAAATCATTCTTGCCTCATCTGATGACTCGCCCACAGGCCCATATTGTGAATGTTTCAAGTATGGGGGCTTTCGCTCCTGTGCCAGGACAGACTTTCTACGGAGCGTCTAAAGCAGCTGTACGTGCCCTGACGGAAGGTTTGATGACTGAGTTGATGGACACAAACATTGAGGTAAGCGAAGTTTTCCCTGGCGCCGTGGCAACAGACATCCAGGTACATTCTGGTGTCAAAGGAGCCAAGAGTGTGTCAAATTATAAAGAAAAAGACTTAAAGCATGCCAATGTCACTGTTCCGAGTGCAGCAGCAGAGACCATTGTAAGCGGTATGGAAGCTGGTAAATGGAAAATCATCATCGGCAAGGATTGCAAGCAGATGGATTTACTGAGCCGCATCGCTCCCCGTTTTGCGATGAAGAAACTGGCAGAAGCCATGAAGCATCTTCACAGTATGTAATATTAGATTACCAATCCTTGAAGTCCAGTTCCAGCTGATAGGCATCGCCGTGATGTTGGTGAATGGCATCAATAGAATTAGACACGGTCAGTCCCATCAGACGGATGGGATTGGCCGTATATTCCACTCCATCCATCAGTTGTTGTGCCACGGGCAGTATATCTTCAAGCGTCATGAATGGTTGTTCCTGGGTATGACTTCTCGTGATTTGCGTAAAGTCATAAAACTTTACCTTGAGGGTAAGCGTCAAGCCTCGGAAAGGATGTCGTTGAAGTCGTTCCACTAATTCTACGACCACTGCATGTAGCACGCCATCCACCTGATTTTTCTCACTGATATCTTCCTCTAAAGTTCTCTCTGTACCGATGGACTTACGTATCCAGACGGCTTCCACAGGACGGTTGTCAATACCACGTGCAAAATCGTAATATACCGCACCCATTTTGCCAAACTCACGCATGAGCCATTCTTTAGGTCGTGCTCTCAACTGGTCTCCAGTGTTAATTCCCAGCGTGTGCATACGCTTGGCAGTGACTGGCCCCACACCCCAGAATTTCTCAACAGACAGGGAGGCGATGAAAGCAAGAGCCTGCGTAGGATGAATCGTGCAAAGTCCGTCAGGCTTACGGTAGTCTGACGCTATCTTTGCTAAGAATTTGTTGTAGGAGACACCAGCCGATGCCACCAGGTTCAGTCGTTCACGAATCTTCGCCTTTATCTCTTTGGCAATGGTTACAGCTAAGGGAATTCCCTTTTTATTCTCTGTCACATCCAGAAAAGCCTCATCCAACGAGATAGGTTCTATCAAATCGGTATATTCATGAAAAACTTCATGAATCTGTTGTGACACAGATTTATACACATCATATCTACCTCTCACGAAGATTAACTGAGGACATAAGCGTTTAGCCCTCACTGATGCCATCGCGGAATGAACGCCATAACGCCGAGCCTCATAACTGGCAGTCGCCACTACCCCTCTCGCCTCAGGGCTACCCACAGCGATTGGTTTTCCACGCAGTTCAGGAAAATCACGCTGTTCTACCGAAGCGTAGAAAGCATCCATATCAATATGTATGATTTTCCTTTCACTCATCAATAACGAGTTTAATGCGTTTGATTCGGTGATAAACATAAATGAAAGCTGGAATCAAGAAGATATCTGCTGCTATCCATGCGATAGGATCGCCAAAACAGATAGCTGTATAGGCGAACACAGGCACAGCGAACAAACTCACAAGGATGCGGGCGATCATTTCCATTACTCCAGAGAACATAGAGAACGCCGTATAGCCCACACCCTGAATAGTATAACGTAACACACACAGTGTTCCCAATACAGGAAAGAAAGATACGGAGGTATGCAGGAACTGTGCTGTCTTGTCAAGAATCTCCAATTCATTGGCTTCCACAAACAAAAGGGCGATAGTCCGTGCCCCTGCCCATAATACGACAGCCATACAGGCACTGTAAACCAGCATGATACCCAGACTTGCCTTGACACCTTGCCAGACTCTTTCTGGACGGCCTGCACCATAATTCTGACCAGCAAACGTAGCCATTGCCATACCGAGGCTCTCCAATGGCGTAAGGAAGAACATCTTGATACGCATGGCAGCAGTAAACGCTGCAACACAAGCAGTACCTAAGGCATTGTTAGCGCTTTGGAGCATAATGCTACCTATTGCGGTGATACTGAACTGCAATCCCATAGGGACTCCTATAACCAACAATCTTTTTGAAAGATGCCATTGAAACCGTCGCTCTTGCTCTGAAGACTTCAACACTTCATACTTTTGTTTCATATAAGCATAGCACAGAATGGCTGAAACTCCCTGAGCCACCACTGTCGCGATAGCTGCCCCTGACACACCCCAGCCCAAGACTACGATGCAAAGCAGGTCAAGCATGATATTCAACAAAGTGGAAAACAGCAGAAACCAAAAAGGTGTCTTACTGTCGCCCAAGGCCCTAATAATCCCTGATAACAGATTATAGAAAAAAGTACAAGGTATGCCGATAAAAGTGATGAGCAGATAACGGTAGGCTCCCTCAAAGATAGATTCGGGGGTAGCCATCATACGAAGGATGGTAGCACAAAACAGACTGGTGATGATTGCCAAAGTCACAGACATATAGGCAGAAAGTCTGAGACTGTTCATCACATAACCGCGCATGACGTGATAGTCTCTCGCACCGAACTTCTGTGCTACAGGTATGCTGAAACCACCGCAACAACCGTTGCAAAAGCCAAGAATAAGAAAGATGACTGACGAACTTGCTCCTACTGATGCCAGTGCGTTGATTCCCAAAAACTTGCCGACAATCGCCGCATCCACCAGAGAATAGGTCTGCTGTAGCATATTCCCCATCAAGAGGGGGAAGACGAAACTAAGGATTAACGGCAAAGGTTTGCCGAAAGTAAGTTCTTTTACGGCAGCCATATCAGATCAGTTCGTACGAAGACACCTGGATAGGAGTATTCAGGTTGTTCAGCACTTTCTCCAACATCATGCCCTCCATGTTGTTGTATTCATAACCGAAAGTGGAACGGATACCCTGTAAAGTAAACTGAGTGGCACGGTCTAACGCCAGCGGAAGGCTGTCTCCCTGCATCAGGCTACCCGTTATCACACTGGTAAAGGCATCGCCAGTACCGGGATAATGAGCCGGCAAGAAAGGACAAGTCACTTTCCAATAGCGGTTTCCGTTACGGTTATACGCATAGACGGAAGTCAGGTGCGGATTGTCAATAACAGGCACACTGGTTACGATAACAATCCCAGGTCCTCTGTCTGACAAATCCTTCAGATACGACTTCAGTTCCTCATCTTCAACATCATCATGACTGTATGGTTTGTCGAGCAGCAAGAACATCTCCGTCATATTGGGTGTAATGACGTCTGCCAGTTTGATAAGGTCACGCATCTCGTCCACCATTTCCTGCTTCATGCCTTTATATAGTTTGCCATTGTCTCCCAGCACAGGGTCAACTACGGTCAAGTCAGTAGGCCTGCGGAAATCTCTGATCAGGTCTTCCACAATCTGCACTTGCTCAGGAGAACCCAGATAACCGGTATAAAAGGCATTGAAGCTGAAACCCTGGTTTTTCCAGTTGGACACAATGCGTTTCATTTCATCTGTCAAGTCCAGAAAAGTGAACTCAGGATACTGCGTATGGCATGAAAGCAAGGCGGTGGGAAGCGGACAAACTTCCAGTCCCATAGATGAGAGTATAGGCACTACAGCCATCAGCGACACGCGCCCCATGCATGACAAATCGTGCACAGCCACCACCCTTTTTATTTGATTCTGTATCAACATAAGCATTCTTTCTTGCGATTTCGGTGCAAAGATAGGAAATAAATGCTTATCTTTGCCACATAATTTATAAAAACGACAAATTATGGACTTAGACAAGATTAGAAGTTACCTGAATATGATCTTCATTGTGCTGGCGATAGCAAGCGTTATCCTGTATTTCGTGGCCGACTACAGGACGTTCATTTATGTTTGTGGTACCGCCATCTTTCTGAAAGTCATGGAATTTATCATTCGGTTTACCAACCGTTGAGAGTTGACATTTTTATGAAGAGACTTATTTTGCTATATCTCCTGCTTTGCGCCGTCTGCTGTCTTGACATGCAGGCGCAGAATCCTTTTAACAATAACAATAACAACACGCGTGACGCATTTGGCAATCAGGTGGATCCCAACATGCAGCCTAACAACTTGCGTAATGACAGTACTGAAATAGAGTCGTTGCCTCCCAAGCTATTCCAATGGCGTCTTAGCGAGAATCTGGGCAACCAGATTATGACGGAGGTGGATACCGTAGCGCTCAACTTCCAGAACTTCAACATGGAAGAGGGCATGACTGGGCATTACAGCATCTTGGGCAACATGGGTTCCCCACGCTTGTCTCATGTCTTCGCAGACCGTCAGTATGACACGGCTCCTACCATTTTCCTGCAACCGTTGACGGGTTTCTTCAAGCGTTCTGACGAGATGATCTTTACCAACAGCAACATTCCTTACACCAACCTCTCCTATTGGCCTAATGGTGATAAGATTACTGGTGAAGACCGCTTTAAGGCTTATTTCTCGATGAACATGAACAAGCAGTTCGCATTCGGGTTCAAGTTTGATTATCAGTACGGACGTGGCTATTATGCCAATCAGGCCACATCCAACTTCAATGCAGCTGTTTTCGCTTCCTATTTAGGAAAACATTATCAGATACATGCCGTATATAACAACTTCTATTTCAAGCAAAATGAAAACGGAGGTATCACGGATGACGAGTATATCACCCGACCGGAAGAAAAGGCTGCCGGTGGCAAGCAATATGAGAGCAACAACATTCCCGTAAGGTTAGAGAGCACCTCTAACCGAAACCACAACATGTCTGTCTATCTCACCCAGCGCTATCGTCTGGGCTTCACACGCGAGTCTATGAAAATCGTAGATAAAGTAGAAGAGCAGCCACAAGGCAGAAGAAACAGACGCAGGGCTTTGCAGGAAGAAAATGACACCATTCCGAAGGAAACGCCTAAAGATACCATATATGTTGAGGATTTCGTTCCAGTGACGAGTTTCATCCATACCGTGAAGGTTGAACGCTCACGCCACAGCTTTTTCTCTGCTGACCTCGACTCGTTGCCTCCAGCTCTATTGAACAACTCAGCGACCGCAGACTCCACTGTAGCTTTCAGCATCAAAAACGTGTTTGGCGTATCTCTCTTGGAAGGATTCAACAAATACGCCAAAGCAGGACTGACCGCTTACATATCCCATCAGTATAACCGCTATTCATTGATGAATATGGACGTCACATTAGAGAACCCGAAAAATGTGAAATATACGGAGCAAGAGCTTTACCTGGGTGGCGAACTGTCCAAACGTGAAGGCCGTCTGTTGCATTATAATGTCAATGGTGAGATAGGTATAGCCGGCATAGCTGCCGGACAGTTCAAGCTTGACGGTACAGCCGACCTGAACGTAAAGTTGGGTAAGGACACCGTGAGACTCAAGGCGCATGGCTTCATCAAGAACCAACTGCCTTCGTTCTACATGCGCCACTATCATTCCAACCATTATGCGTGGGATTATGAAGATATGGACAAGGAACTCCGTATGCGTCTGGAAGGAGAGCTTGACTTCCCGCTGACCCGCACGAACCTGAAGGCTGGTCTGGAGACCATCAAGAACTACGCCTATTTTGACGGCAACTCCATTTCTCAGCAAGCATCCGGTACCGTCAAGGTAGCGAACGCTACGTTGAGCCAGAACTTCAAGTTAGGCATCCTGCACCTTGACAATGAGGTAACCTGGCAGAAGACTAACAGCGACCTGTTGCCTTTGCCAACATGGACACTGTATCACAACCTCTATATTCTCACCAAGATAGCCAAGAAAGTGCTGAATGTGCAGATAGGAGCTGACGTGCGCTACTTCAGCCGGTATTACGCCCCAGCCTATTCGCCAGGCATCCAGCAGTATCGTTTGCAGAATGAGAGCGAGATGATCAAAGTAGGCGACTATCCCATCATCAATGTGTATGCCAATTTTCAGTTGAAGCGTACCCGCTTCTTCGTAATGTTCTATCATGTGAATGAGGGTATGGGAAGCAGGAAGTATTTCTATTCTCCCCATAACCCTATCAACCCGCGCCTGTTGAAATTCGGCGTTTCCTGGAACTTCTATGACTAAACGTTGGCTCAAATATCTCGCTATAGTAATCGCTGCTGCAGTCATTTACCAGCTGTTCATCAAGGAAAAGGGAGTTCCTTCCCTTTCTCCCAGAGACTATGCCGAGATCGTGAAGAGTGACACTTTACGAACTACTCTTGAATTCAACTCCATCAGTATGATGCAAGGACCTGATTCCATCGAAGGGTTCCATTATGAACTCATCGAAGCATTCGCCCATGACCACGGACTGGAGGTGTCTGTCAGTCCGCTGATGAGTATGAAGGAGCGTCTGAAAGGTCTTGAAGAAGGAAGATTCGATTTGATAGCCGACGGCATTCCCGTAACCACAGACCGCAACGATTCGTTGGTCTTCAGTATTCCAATTGGCAGGAACCATCAGGTACTTATCCAGCGTAAACCTCAGAACGCTGAAGACTCACTCAGACTGGTGACAAGCCAGTTAGATCTGGCAGGCAAGACGCTGTACATCGTGAAAGAGTCGCCTGTCATACTTCGTATCAGAAACATCTCCATGGAGATAGGTGACACCATTATCGTGGAAGAGGTTGATAAATATGGACCGGAACAGCTGTTAGCGATGGTTGCTTATGGCGACATTGACTATGCCGTTTGCGACGAGCGAATTGCACGTATGGCAGCTGACAGTCTGCCTCAAATCGATTACAGTGTTCCCATTGGTTTCACGCAGTTCTATGCTTGGGGCTTGAACCGCAAGGCTCCCGTTCTGCTCGACAGCGTCAACACCTGGCTCCAGCGTTTCATGCAGACCAAACGGTTTAAGGCGCTGGCGAAGAAATACCATATATAATAAGAATAGCAGGGGAATCGTGTGGATGAATATGCTACTGACTAATGACAAGTTGGTTAACCGCGAAACGAAATAGACATTTGGCATACTGGAACTTTGAGGATAATGATGAAAAAGAATAATAATATACGGAGAGGACTGTTGGGCGTTTTGCTCTTCGCCACGATCCTGATGATGGTGGTGCCAGGAGGCAATGCGCTCTACGCCAACCATATTTATCCGCTGATCGGCACGATGCTCGCCAACATCTCATCGTGGATTCCGTTTCCCATCGGTGATATATTCGTGATTATCAGTATCGTTTGGGTAATCACCTACCCTATCTACGCACTGATTCATCCGAAAAGGAAATTCCTGAAGGCGTGGGGAAGCGTGCTGGAGTATCTGCTTTGGCTGTTCGTGTGGTTCTATTGGGCTTGGGGACTGAACTACGGTCAGCCAAGCTACTACCAACGGGCTCATATCCAACCTGTTGCCTACGACGCTCAGGTATTCGGAGATTTCGCGAAGAAGTACGTGAGACTGCTGAACGAAAATTATACGGTGGTGGAGCAGAAGGATGAGGAACTGGTCAAGACGCATGTGATGAACGCATATAAGTTGCACGGATTCAACCGCATACGGCTCGTAGATCCGCAAGTGAAGACGATGCTCTACACGCCTTTGGCTTCGATGGTGAGCGTAACGGGCAGTATGGCTCCGTTCTTCTGCGAGTTTACGCTGAACGGCGATGTGCTGCCTCATAGCTATGCGGCCACTTATGCGCACGAATACGCTCATCTGCAAGGTATTACATCGGAGGGTGAGGCGAATTTCTACGCTTATCTGGCCACCACGCAATCTACCGACAAGGGCATTCGCTTCAGCGGGTATTACTCGATTCTGGGGCATGTGTTCAACAATGCGAGAAGGCTGATGAGTTCGGATGAGTATTTCAAGCTGTATGAGAGTCTGAGGCCTGAGATCAAGGCGCTGATAGAGAATGACAGGGCTTACTGGCAGGAGAAATATAGTGATATCATCGGTGAGGTGCAGGATTATCTCTATGACCTTTACCTGAAATATCACAGGGTGCAGGGCGGCGTGAAGAATTATTCGGAGGTGATTGGGATGATACTTGCTTATCAATTGAACATTGAACATTGACTTCTTGGAGCAGTGAGAGCAGAGCCAAAGCTTGCTTGGGCTATGCCGAGTCGCGACAAGATTGATGCGAAGCATAACATTGAACATTGAACATTTTATTATGCATACGAAAGAAGAAAAGATGGAGGCCTTCGGGCGACTGCTCGACATTATTGACGAGCTGAGAGAGAAATGTCCGTGGGACAGGAAGCAGACGAATGAGAGTCTGCGTCCTAACACGATTGAGGAGACTTACGAACTGTGTGACGCACTGATGCGGAATGACAACCAGGAGATTTGCAAGGAACTGGGCGATGTGCTGATGCACGTCTGCTTCTATGCGAAGTTCGGCGACGAGAAGGGTGAGTTTGACATCAAGGATGTGTGCGACCGCCTGTGCGACAAGCTGATATACCGTCATCCGCATATCTATGGCGATGCGGTGGCGAATAGCGTGGGCGAGGTGCTGCAAAATTGGGAGCAACTGAAAATTAAGGAGAATGGTGGCAATAAGACGGTGTTGAGCGGTGTACCCATCTCGCTCCCTACCCTCATCAAGGCGTACCGAATTCAGGACAAGGCCCGCAACGTGGGATTCGACTGGGAGGATGCTTCGGGAGCTTGGCAGAAGGTGAAGGAAGAAATCTCTGAGTTTGAGGAGGCTGTGGGCAATTTGAGCAAGGAGGAGGCGGAGTCTGAGTTTGGCGATGTGATGTTCAGCCTCATCAATGCTGCCCGTCTGCACCACATCAATCCCGACAATGCGCTGGAGCATACGAACCAGAAGTTCATCCGCCGCTTCAATTATGTGGAGGAGCATAGCATCAAGCAGGGCCGTAACCTGAAGGATATGACGCTGGAGGAAATGGATGCACTCTGGGAGGAGGCGAAATTAATTGAGCATTGAACATTGAGCATTGACTTCTTGGAGCAGTGAGAGCAGAGCCAAAGCTTGCTTGGGCTATGCCGAGTCGCGACAAGATTGATGCGAAGCATAACATTGAACATTGACTTCTTGGAGCAGTGAGGGCAGAAAAAAAGGGACACTTCCTGCGTCTCTTTGAGAAGGATAAAAAGGCACGGAAAAAGCGACCTCTCCGAAGGTCGGAAAAGGTCGCTAATAATCAGGAAGCACAACGGTATCAGTCAGTTGCGCTTCTGTCGGAGAAAGTCGCAAAAAACACCACGAGCATATCGCTGTCTAAGCT
>JAFUVZ010000032.1 GCA_017471185.1 Bacteroidaceae bacterium | reverse complement strand
TGTCTATATAACCAGATAATAATTAGTTCCGAGAATGAAGAAGCCCCGGGTGCTCGCTCCAATCTGGAGCGGGTAGCCGCAGGGCAAGTAAGTAAAACAAGAGGAAAGGAGAAATTGCCAATGGTCGATTCCCGATGGTCAATCAGGACCAACCTGCTTTATGATGCTGTCCTGCTTCCCAACATCGGTATCGAGTATGCCCTCAAACCCAACATCTCGTTAGTCTTGAACGCTGGAGGCAACTGGCTCAAGTGGGACAGGAAGCACCGTTACTGGCGTATGCTCACCGCCGACATCGAGGGCCGTTACTGGTTAGGAGACAGAAAGAATGATAAGATCCTGCAGCACAAAGGCCATCATGTAGGAGTCTATGCAGCCGTCTATCGTTATGACTTGGAGTTCGGAGGCAAAGGCCAGATGGGCGACTTCAACATCGGTGGTGGTGTCAGCTACGGCTACAGCCTGCCCATCGGCAAGCGTCTCAGCCTGGACATGAGCATTGGCGTTGGCTATGTGGGCGGCAAATACAAGAAGTATGAGCCCAGGGATGACGGCCGTTACTACTGGCTCTCCGATGAGCACCGTGCCTGGTTCGGCCCCACCAAAGCCGAAGTGACGCTTGTCTGGAACTTACCGAAAAGAGTGAAGAATGAATAATTAATAATGTTCAATATTCAATGTTCAATATTCAATGTTCAATATTCAATGTTCAATGTTCAATATTCAATGTTCAATGTTCAATAATAAACTTACATATCGCCTTCTAATGTCATTTGTTGGTCTGGCAGACTGTCTGTTGCTGCGTAAAGCCAGATTGTACAAGAGCGTTGTTCAGAGGACACGGTCATTGTTTAATGTTCAATATTCAATGTTCAATGTCCAATGTCCAATGTCCAAAATTGCGATTGAGCGAGCGGAGAGCCAAGCTTGCTTGGGCTATCCCGAGCGTGAGCAATTTGGAGCGAAGCTCAATGTCCAACGTTCAATGTTCAATATGTTGCTGCTGCTTGCTGCAGCAACGACAGCCTCCTGCCAGAAGGAACTGGTGTATCCTGAGCCAGTCTTGAAGGGTTCGCTTACCGCCAGATTCGACTGGGCAGACGTGCCTGAAGCCAGTCCAGGAAAGATGTCGCTGATGGTGTTTGCCGATGGGTCACAGCCCGTGGAGTTCCAGTTCCGTGGCAAGGAAGGTGGCGATGTGGACCTGGCTGAAGGCGAATACCAGTTCATCGGTTACAACGGTGATACCGAGATGGCGGTGCGAGGCATGACTTGGGGCGAGTTCGAGGTGTATTCGCAGGAAACCGACCTGAACGCTTACTCCCGTATGTTCGCCACGACCCGAAATGTCCCAAGGACCAAGGGAACTGAAGAGCAGCTTGTCATCTATGAGGCGGATGAGCTATGGACTGGTGTGAAGGAATCGGTGTCGGTGAACATGGCCACCCTGGGTCAGACGGTGACCATACCGATGGAGGCTACCACCTGCGTGTATAACTTCGTCATCAGAAATATAGATAATTTCATTTACGTGAGGGATATTACCGCCACGCTCTCGGGCATGTCAGGCTCATGGTTTCCTGCGTTGCATTCGCCGTCTGACACGCATTGCATCATCCCCTTCCACATGGAGAAGGATGAGACTGAGCTTGTGATACGGGGCGGCGTACGTACCTTCGGGCATTGCCCCGACTATGAGGAAGGCATCTACAGCGAGCATTTCTTAGTGGTCTATGCCGAGATGATCGACGGTACGAAATATTACTACTCCATCGATGTGACGGAGCAGATGCATGAGGCGGAGCACCTGATAGGTGGTGAGACGGAGATACCCATCGAGATAGGCAGTCTCCCGCTGCCCAAGCCGCTTGTCAACGGTAGCGGTTTCCAGCCAGACGTGACGGTGTGGAATGAGGTCAACATACCGATAGACCTTTGAGAATGGAGAATGGATAATGAAGAATTAATAATGAATAATGAATAATGAATAATTAATAATTTTCAATTATCAATTGTCAATTAATTTGGAGCCAAGTTTTGGTTTATATAAATATTTTGTTTAATTTAAATTTGTTCTATTATGAAGAAATTATTGTATTTGTTGCCTGTTGCCGCATTGGCAATGGCATCATGCTCGAACGACGACAGTGCCGGCATCGAGCAGAGTGCGCAGCAGTTGGCTACGGCTGACCAGCTGATGATCCGTCCCGCTGTGGGCGGTGCTTCTACCCGTATTGCAGGTTTCAACTCAGTACAGGATCTGAATGACTTCCACATTGACATCACTGGTACTTTTAGGTATGGAAGTGGTGATAATACGGTAACGGTGAATTCTATCAGTGCTAATTTGGAATCTACAAATAACTTCAGATTGGATTCGCCTTTAGGTGAAAATCAATTGTATTATTGGAATGATGCAACAACTAACGCTTCGTTTTCTGCCTATAATCCTTTTCCTTTAGACTTTAGCAAGGAGAAAGTGATCAAAAATGACCGTTCTGAGCAGGTAGATTATCTGGTAGCTTACAACCAAGGTACTAAGAACGATTTCCGCAGTGGTGTGCCTTTGAACTTCCAGCATGTGACTTCTCAGATTAATGTGCAGGCTACCAACAAGGATTATGCTAAAGTGAACATCGCTGTTAAGGCTATCCGTTTGGTAAACGTACGTAACACCGCTACCCTGTCTCTGCCTACAGTATCTACAGTGAACGGTGTATTCAGCTGGGCAGACTATACTCCGTGGTCTTTGACTAATCAAGCTACTGATGAGTTTAATGCGCAGTCTTCAACGGCTTATCCTATTCAGTCTTTGAAAGCTGACGCTCTGTCACTTAACTTTGGCGACCCACACTTCCTGCTGCCTCAGCAGCTGACTGCAGCTACAGTTACAGCTACAGAAAATCCTACTTGGTCTGATGATGTTAAAGGCAATGCCATCGCTTTCCTGATCAAGGTTACGAGCGCAACTAAAGCAATGCCAGAATCAATAGCTTTTGAAGCTGAAGAAGATAAGGATACAGAAGGTTATCAACGTTATTATATTTATCCTACAGCTGAAGCAATGAATGCACAAGATCCTTCTTCAGTGACTGGCTATGCTTGGGCATACGTACCTGTTGACACAAAGTGGGAACCGGGTAAGAGATATATCTATACCATCAACTTCGCTGAGGGTGCATACGGAAATATTGACCCGCAGCAGAATGGTGAAACTGATGAGACTCCTAATGGTACACCCGATCCTAACAAGGGTAAGACTAATGAAATGCCAGGTACAGATATTGATGAAGTTGACGTACCTCTGACCTTCACCGTGACCGTTGAGGACTGGATTGACGTGAACGAGGCTAAGAATCTCTAATGACTGATTTCTGGTTATGATACCAGCCTGATGTATAACTGTTGAAGATGGCTGCGGCGGGATGTTTCCCGTCCTGCCGCAGCCTTTTCAGAAAAACTATTCATTATGAACACATCTTTCAGAAACTACGGTCTCCTGAGTGTGGCTGCCCTGTTGTTCGCTGCTTGCAATGACGGGCTGACTCAGCTGCCCGCTGATGACGGCACTGAGTTCATCAACGCTGAAGAGCCTGACGTGCGCTACAGTGTCAGCGCAGAGGCAATGACGCGCGATGGTTCTCAGACCACGAACCCGCTGCCGACAGATGCCTTCAAGGTGTGCGCATGGTATTATGACGCCACTCGCGACGAGACCGGCCAACCGGCTGAGACGCTCTACAACGACGGCAAGGAGATACTGCTGGTGGGTCATGACCTCGACGGTACGGAATTTCAGGGCGAGGTGGTATTCCGGCAGTCTGACGCTGCCTTTGGCGACGGAACTGACGGATATTACGGGGTATGGAACACTACCATCGAGCATTGGTGGCCCAAGCCCTGGTTCACAGTTGATTTCTATGCCACCTGTCCCAACACGCTGCCCAACGTGATGCTGACCGCCAACGCTGACCCGGCTGACCCCTATATCTATAAGGGCATACCTTTCAGCGTCATGCCTGATGAAAAGGCCGCTGACATCACTGATATGCTCTACGCCTTCGAGTCGGTGAGGCGCGGAGACAAGCCCGCTAACTATGCCGACGGAGCCGTAAAGCTCTCTTTCCATCACGCACTCTCGCAGATTAATTTCCGGGGTGCCGTCAAGGAAACCAACAAGGACTGGATTGTGGAGGTGAGCGGCATCACCCTGCACAACGTGCATACCAAAGGCATCTTTGACATAGGCAGGGGTGCTTTCAACCCTTCCAGCATGACAGAAAAGTCTGATTTCCAGCTGCCCATGAAGGGCGGTAATCCCGCCAGCCCGTTCGGTCCGCTGAACCCGCTGACACCTGCTGCCAAATCAAACCAGAACAGCCCATACCAGCCCATTGTAATAACTTACGATGAGCAAGAACCTGACAAAAGCTATGAACTGACAGATACCGCTAATCCTCGTGTGCTGATGGGCCAGACGCTCACGGCCTGGGATTACGAGAACCATGAGAAGATAGAAGACACCGAAGGATGCTACCTCTCCGTGCTTTGCCACATCTGGCGCCAGAACCAGGACGGAAACCCGGAGGAGCTGCTTGACCCCGACTGCGTGGGCAACTTCGTGAACATATATATCCCGTTCTCCCCGGTTTGGGAGGCGGGCAAGAAATACACCTATACCCTCCATTTCGGCGGCGGCTATGATGAAGAGGGTTGGCCCAACATTGTGGAACCTGAGATAACCGTTACCGTATCTGATTGGGAAGACGGTACGACAGTGGATGATACCGCCGGCTATTAAGTAAGGAAAACAAATAAAACAATAATATTATGAAGAAACAAGTACTTTATCTGATGGCGCTGGCCGCTGTTTTCACAGCCTGTGAAAAAGAGGCTGTAGAAGAGTATGTACCGCAGGAGATCCGTCTGGGCGCAGAATTCCCTTTAGATGAAGCGGTAGTGACCACCCGAAACGAGAACCAGGGGCTTAACAATGATATCCTGGAGACGGGCACCAATGTAGGCGTGTTCATCTATTACACGGGTGAGAAGAATATTAATGCTGACGGCTATGGGTATAAGAACCTCAGCTATAACTCAGCCGCCGCAGAGACAAGAGTCGGCAAGAAGTACTGTGACCTGAATCTCGCCAATGGTACACGAACGCCTTATTACCCCTCTGACAAGGACAAGAAGATTGACTTCTATGCGTTCTCGCCGCGCAACGCATTCACTTTTGCGGAGACCCCGCCTGAACTGAGTACATACGCCACGACGAAGGCTTCATTCACCACGAAGGCTGACCAGACGTCAGATGTAAACTACAGGCTGAGTGATTTCATCTGGGGCAAGAATGTCAATACCGTGAATGCGGAAACATACCGCACCCAGCAGGTGATAGTCCCGATGAACCACATGCTGAGCAAAATCTGCATCAACCTGACGGAAGGTCACAGCATGGCCAACAAGCTGACAGGCGCCAAGGTGGTGATACACGGGGTGAACCTGAGCGGCTTAGTGGATCTGGCCAATGGCACAATGAGCACTAATGGATCCACTCTCAGCGACGTGACGCTGACTTCATCATTGACCAATACGCTCAGATCGGCCACTACAGAATATCCGGGCGGTGGAGGTGCACCCACTGATGGAGTGACACATTATAAATATACCACAGCCTGTGTGGTGATTCCCCAGAAAGTGAATGCAAACAAGGCAACAGACTTCAACTTTCTCTCTATCACGTTAGCTGACGGCGGTACCTCCAATAACAGCACTACAGAGGGTACGACGTATGACTACGTGACTTCACAGATTGTGGGCGACGCCACCAACGGCTTCCAGCAAGGAAAGGTATATACCTTCAACATCACACTGAACGCCACGGGCATACAGCTGACAACCAATGTGACTGACTGGATACCGGCTGACCCGACTGCAGGCCAGGCAACATACAGACCATAACTCTTAAAAAATGATTAAGACTATGAAGAAGAATATGCTATATCTGACAGCCTTGCTCGGTCTGCTTGCCAGCTGCGATAAGGAGACGGTGGATGAGCTTGCCCCTCAGGAGATAAGGTTGGGCTCTACCCTGGCGTTGAGCGAGGCTGATACACGCACGCAGACAAAGGATGTGCAGAAAAATGAATTAGCTGACGGTCAGCCTGTAGGCGTGTATGTCTATTATACTAGTAATACATCGGAAACTGACAACTACGCCTACGAGAACATCAGCTACACGGTTTCTGGTACTGGGGGAAACCTGCTGCTCGCTTCTGGAGCCCGTCAGCCCTACTATCCGCCTAAGGCCGTACAGGTGGTGGATATCTACGCCTTTTCACCGCGCACGGCATGGGCTTCCGTGACTTCGGCACTCAGTGCACTGACGGAAAGCACCCTTTTCTCTGTAAGTACAGCGCAGGGAAATGACGAAGGCTACAAGGCGAGCGACTTCGTATGGGGGAAGACCACCTCCAGCGCTTCCCAGCATAATAACCAGACGGTGACGGTTCCCATGAACCATAAGCTGAGCAAGATTATCGTGAACGTGCAGGAGGGAAACGGTATGAGCGGAAGGCTCGGAGGGGCAACGGTGAAGCTGCATAATACGGTGACCAACGCCAAGATTAACCTCACGACAGGCACGGCTGTAGCTAACGGTACAACAAAAAAAGACATCACGATAGGCACCTGTACCACGAAGACTACATATTATCACACCACCGGCGTGATAGTGCCGCAGACGCTGGCGAAAGGCACTAAGTTCATCACGGTCACCCTGTCAAATACCTACGGAAATACGGTATATACGTATAACCTGCCTTCCGGGACGAGTGACACCGACAAGGTTTTTACCGAGGGTAATGTATATACCTACACCATCACCGTGCACGCCACAGCCATCTCGCTGACTACTGATATCTCCCCCTGGACAGATGCGGAGGGAGGAACCGGAAGCGCCGTTTACTGATGGTCTGGAGAAAGGAAGTTGTACATTTAAAAACTGACTACAATGAAGAAAGAAATGTTTTATATGGCCGTCCTGCTGTTCTGCAGCGCCTGCGACAAGGAGGCTGACTACATAGCTGAAGAGCGTGTGCCCATCATGCTCGGCACGACCATCGAGGCAGCCGGGGCAGAGACGCGCACACAGAGCACTACTGCGCTGCAGAATACCGAGCTGGCCAACGGTCAGGCTGTAGGTGTGTTTATCTATAATGCTGGCACGAAAGCTACGCAAACCACCTATGGCGGATATAAGAATATCAGCTACTCCGTCTCCGGCACTGCTGGCGACCTGACGAGCTCTACACAGCCATATTATCCGGCCAATGCCTCACAGACGGTTGACATCTATGCCTTTTCACCACGGGAGGCTTACACTGCCACCAATGCCGACCTGTCGGGACTGACAGCCGTGACGGGCTACTCGGTGAGCACCAACCAGTCTTCTGACGACGGCTACAAGGCGAGCGATTTCGTGTGGGGCACGGGCAACTCCTCGGCTGCCGCCGTCAAGTCGCGCTCTGACAAGAAGGTGCTGGTAACGTTAGGTCACAAGATGTCGAGGATTATCGTACGCCTCACGGAGGGCAACGGCATGAGCGGCCGTCTGGCGGGTGCCACGGTGAAGATCAACAACGTGGTGGTGGCCACGAAAATCAACCTCACTACAGGTGTGGTGGAGGCGGCTACCGGGTCAACCCAGAGCGCGGTCACTCTCGGCAGCAACATCTCTGTCAGCAGCAACATGGCAACCTGCATCGGCGTGATTCCACCCCAGAGCATAGCTGCCTGCGGATTGATCACCATCACTTTGTCTGATACCTACGGCAATTCGGTCTAT
The DNA here is from genome assembly GCA_017471185.1 of Bacteroidaceae bacterium. Taxonomy (GTDB): domain Bacteria; phylum Bacteroidota; class Bacteroidia; order Bacteroidales; family Bacteroidaceae; genus Bacteroides. The sequence continues at coordinate 8,962 of JAFUVZ010000032.1, read as the reverse complement.
ACCTACACCACGACCGCAGCGTCAACGTTCACCGCTAACAACCAGTATGTTTACAACATCACGGTGCACGCCACGGGCCTGCAGCTCACCACCTCCATTTCTCCCTGGGGTGATGAGACTACAGCAGGGACGGGGACGGCCATATTCTCTTAACCTTTAAACTGACAGGATTATGAAGCTATCTAACATCTATATACTGGCAGGCGCGCTGGTCACGGCTTCCTGCACAGGAAATCTGGAGGGGCTTGATACAGCTGATGTCCCGGCTCCGGTGGAGCTGACACTGAGCTCAGGCATCAGCGTGGAGCTGGATGCCGACACGAGAAGCACCCTGCAGCAGAACAACGGATGGAACGCCAGCCAGTCGGTTTGCGTGTATGGCATCGAGCATGGAGCTTCCTCAACGCCTACGCCGTCAACGGTCAGCGCCAACAGCACGACGCCGCAGACCCCGTCGCCTGCCATCTACTGGCCGGCGGCAGGCACCACGATGGATGTCTATGGCTGGTATCCCACAGGTGCGGTGTCTGACAAGGACTTGAACACAAGCCAGACCTTCACCATCAAGGCAGACCAGTCGGGAACGGCTAACTACATGGCGAGCGACCTGATGTTTGCTTCAGCCACCGACTGCGCCCGTGTGATGAACTCCACTAACAATACGGCCAATGTGGCGCTGGAGTTCCACCACAAGCTGTCGCGCATCAGGGTAAACCTCATATCGGGCAGCGGCAGTCCTTCGCTGGCTGATGCTACGGTAACCATCGGTGCTACCGGCGCATTTATCAACAGCCAGGTGACGCTGAATACCAAGACCGGGTCGGTGGCGACGGTGACAACATCCTCGTTAGGCAGCGTGCTGACGCTGTGTTCGTCTTACAGTACGTCAGCAACCTCCAACGCCTATGCCGTCATTCCGCCGCAGAACCTCGGAGGAAAGAAGATCACGGTGAAGCTGAAGGCAGGCGGCGTTCTGACGGCAAGTCTCCCTTCGCAGGCGTTGTCCGGAGGCTCGGCATACGTGTATAACATCACCGTGTCGCTGGCAGGGCTTACCGTCACTTCTTCCATCGAACCATGGGGAACGGAAAACGATGCCGGTTCTGCCACGGTATATCATTGAGCATGAAAAGACTATATATGTGAAACCTTATAACAGTTACAGGATATGAAATATACAACGATATTGACCATGATGGCGGCATCGGCACTGACGCTGGCCGCCTGTGAGAAGGATATGGTGGAGATGCAGCCCACCGAACTGGCCGTGACCTCTGCCATAGACCTGGGTCTTGAAGTGGAGGCTGAGGCTGACACACGCAGCACGCTGCAACAGAACAATGCGTTCCTTACCAGCCCTGCGCAGCCTTTCAGCCTCTATGCAGTGCCGTATGCCACGTCTCACACTTCGGACACAAGCACGCCGGTAAGTGTTAACGCCAACGGTTCGACTGCCCAGAGCACGGGTAAGTACTGGCCTGCCTCCGGAGGGAACCTTGACATCTACGCCTGGTATCCGGCTGCAGCGGTGAGCGCTACGGCCCTGAACGCCACCAACAAGACGTTCACCATTCTGGCTGACCAGAGCACTGAGGCCAATTTCCGCTCAAGCGACCTGATGTTCGCCACGCTGGCAAACCAGAGCCATACCTCGGGCAACGCCACAGAGACCAAGGCGTTGACATTCACGCATAAGCTGGTGCTCATCCAGGTGGTGCTCTCTCCCAACACCGCTAAAGGAATAGCTGCCTCTGACCTGACCAACGCCACCATCACCATAGGAAGTTCAGATGGCTATGTGATAGGCACTGTGCCCATCATGAGCATCACCGGAGGTACCTTGGGTACTCCCTCTACACGCTTGACCTCTGTGCTTACGCTATGTAGCGCAAACTACTCTTCAACGAATGCCAACGCCTATGCCATCATTCCGCCGCAGAACCTCAATGGCCTGAAGCTGAACGTGACGCTCAAGGCAAGCGGCAAGACGCTGACTGCGACTCTGCCTGACCTGGCGATGACGGCCGGCAACGCCTACAAATATACCGTGACGGTGGCGGCTACCGAGCTGAAGGTGACAGCGTCTATCAATCCTTGGACTAACGCCACCTGGACCGGGGGCAGCTCAACGATGACATTTTAACTGACAATTGATAACTGATGATCTGACATGAAGAGACTTAAAGATATAAGTACTATCGCTACCGTGATGCTGGCGTCTGTCATGGCCGCATCGTGTGCCGATGACCATTCGCCGGATATGCAGCCCTGCCAGCTGGCGGTGAGCGCCGGCATGGAGCTGAGCGTGAGCGGTGAGGCGGAAACACGCAGTACGCTGGCGCAGGACGAGACGTTCGACGGTAGCCAGAGCATTGCGGTGTATGCCGTGGCAACCGGGACCGGCAGCTCTTCTACGGCAAAGCCTAAGTCGGTCACCGCCTCGTCATCGGCCACAGCTACGGGGCTATTCTGGCCTGAAGGCAAGAACATCGACGTGTTCGGATGGTATCCTGTCAACGGCACGGGAGGGGTGACTACGGCTACGGCCCTTAACGGCACCGCCACGTTCACCATACAGTCTGACCAGAGTAGCGTGGCCAATTACCGCAAGAGCGACCTGATGTTCGCCAAGCTGACAGACCAGGCGCATACGGCGGGCGAGACTTCAAAGACCCTCGCCTTGAAATTCTCGCACTTGCTCTCGCGCATCCAGGTGAAGCTGACTGCCGGCGCCGGCATGACGGCGGCCGACTTGAGCGGAGCCACCATAACCATCGGCACTTCAGGTGCATATATCACCGGTTCGGTGCCAATCAGCAGTATATACGGTGGCACGGTGGGTACCGCCTCCGGTAGCCTGAATGCGTTGCTGACGCTCTGCACCAGCTACGATTCATCAAACAACAATAATGCTTTTGCCATCATACCACCACAGAACCTGAATGGCAAACGGCTGACGGTCAAGCTGAGCAGCGGGGCGGAGATGTATGTCACGCTACCTTCGCTGAATATGACAGGAGGCAACGCCTATACCTATACCGCTACCATAGCGGCTGCGGCAGTGACGGTAACAGCCACTATCAGTGACTGGTCGGGATCCGGATCTGCCACCATGTCTGGCGGTGGCATCCTTTAAAATGATGAAAGAACTGATAAAAAACATACGTTATGAAAAAGAATACATTTTATAGCTTCAGCCTGGCAGCTTTGCTCGCGGCTACTCTCCTCACCGGCTGCGAGGAGGAAGACGTGATGCTGATTGTGCCAAAGGTGTCGATCAGCCTGGATAACATTGAGGTGAGCACGCGTGCCGACAATGATGTGAACAACACCACATTCCTGCTTGGCTATGAGGCAACGGAGAACCCATCTAACCTGGTTACACCCAAGTCGATATTTGGTATCTTCGCCGATAACGGAAGCTACACCTACTCAGCAGTCAAGAATTACGGCTCTACCAAAAGCAGCAAGACTATAAAGACGGTGAACGCTACCAATGACGCTATCTATTTCAAGCCAGGGGCTACAGACTGCCACATGTACGGCTGGTATCCCTACATCAGCTCATACGTGAGCAGCGGAACCTATAACCACCAGGTGCTGCCTGACCAGTCGTCTAACTTCAACTATGCGCTCAGCGACCTGCTGATAGCACAGCCCATCACGCACTCGCGCACGAAGTCGGGCAATACATGGACCTACGGCACCAAGCCCGACTTTACGCTGAAGCACGCCATGTCGAAGATTATCCTGACGGTAACTCTCGGTACTGGTGTCACTAAGATAACGGGCGTGAGGCTGGTGAATGTGAACAGGCAGGTGCCCGTGACGCTGACCAAAAGCGGCAATCAGGTTACTGCAGTAGGGGTAGGGACGGCTGCGGCTGTGAGCGGATCAACCACAGTGACACTCTACAGCAACAGCACAGGCTTCATCGCAAGTAAGGTGCTGGCAGCCGTGATACCGCCGCGTACGGGTGTGACGGCCGACTTCATAGAGGTGGACGCCACCACAGCGTTGGGCAGCGGAACGGTGAAGTTCAGCGTGAGCAGCCAGACGTTCACGGGTGACAGAACCTACTCGGCTACCCTCAACATCACCCAGCAGCAGGTGGGCACCACCGTTGACATCAGCGGATGGGGCGCAAACACCAACCTGACATTAGGCGGTGACGGAAGAATCTGATGATTGAAAAACTAAAACATATATGAGCTATGAGAATACATGAATGGAAAACCAAGGGGCTGCTGTTTCTCCTACCCATGATGATGGCGGCGTGCAGCGCTGACGAACTGATAGAGATGAGTGATTCCGTGGTGCGTAACGGCGGAGATTCACAAGTAACAGAAGAGATGATGCCCGTGCCTTTCTTGATTGGCATCGATGAGGATGGATCCATACCGCTCGACAGCGATGCGGCCACCAGGGCTGGGACGGGCGTGCAGGCCAGCACATTCGCCTACGCTACCTCGGCAGAGAGCTGGTCGAAGGTAGGTCTGTTCTGGGACAAGGGTGACAATACAGCCTATACAGCCTACGTCTATAACACTACAGCCAATAGTACCAATCTGTCTGGTAACGCTATCTATTTCGCCAGTTCAAGCCAGACGATGTGCAACATCTACGGCGTGTATCCGTATGACAGTTCAAACACCGCCTCGTTCAGCATACAGACGAACCAGGCTACTGACGTAAACTACGCTAAGAGCGACCTGCTGCTGACTACTGCGCCAGGCACCAGTACACGCTCGCGCAAGGATGGCGGCACCACCACGTGGAACGATGCCTCAAACGCCGCCGTCACCTTCAAGCACGTGATGGCGAAGATGATTCTGAACGTCACGGCCGGAACGGGCGTGACCATCAGCAAGGTGGAGTTGCTGAACGTGATGCCTACCGTGGATTTCACCACTACGGGCAACAACACCACTACCGACGGGCTGACACGCTCTGACAGCAAGAAGGTGACGGCAGTAGGCCTGAAGCTGCAAGGCTCTACGGCAGGGCAGTATGCCCGTGGCTCGGCAGGCGCCGTGACCGTGCACAGCACGAGCTTCACCAACAGCACGCAGAACGTTGCGGCGGTGATTCCTCCGCAGAACATTTCGGGCAACTTCATTAAGATCACAACCACTGCAGGCGACGTGTATTATGACCTCGGCTCTACTGCCAAGACCTTCACGGGCGGGCAGACCTACACCGTGACGCTGAACGTTACGCAGCAGCAGGTGGGCAAGACCGTCAGCATTTCGGGATGGAACCCTTCTGCCAACAGCACGCTGGTGGTGAACGACAACAGCGTGTCGCTGAGCGCTACGGTGCTGGAATATGACTGGCAGACTTCTTCTACTACAAAAAGCAACGTCTTAACGGCTACTTCACCCGGCAGCACGCCCGACAGCTACAGCGTTGAGGTGACAAGCGGCTCTTCTGCCACAGCCACTATCACAAATGCCGGCGTGGTGAGCGTGACCTACGGCTCAACCAGCAAAAGTGCAGGAACTACAGTCTTCAAGGTGACTTCCAAGAAAGGGTCACAGGTTCTCGGTACGGCTTCCTTTGCCGTGGTGGTGAAGAAGATAGCCCCTACCATCACCTTTTCGGCTTCTCCTCTTTCACTGAGCAAGAGCGGCACGACCTCTACCACGGTAAGTGTGACGGGCGGAGGAACGCTCTCATACGGATCCATCAGCAACAGTAATATAGCTACTTATACCAAGTCCGGTAACACGCTGACTTTCACGGCGAAGACGACTAAGGGCAGCGCGACGGTTCAGGTGACTGCCGCTGCCAGCGCGAACTACTTATCCGCCACAGCCACCCTTCCCGTATATGTGGATTATTCTCTGAGCGCTTTCAGCCTGTCGCAGAACACGAAGGAATATACCTATAACGGCAATTACCAGAGCCAGAGCGTGACCATCAGCGGTGTGACTGGCTCGGGTAACTACACCATTACCAGCAGCAACTCCGCTGTCTGCTCGCTTTCAAGCAACTCTGCTTTGGCATCTACCACCGTTTCAGGCACTAACTTTACCATCTATGGCCATGATGCCGGCACAGCGTTGATAACGGTCACCAAGGCTGCCGACGCCAACTACCTGGCATCCAGCAAGACCATTGCTGTGACGGTGAACCAGGCTGAGAATGAGATTCATGTGTCTGGTGATATTCAGCACGATGTGGCTACTGACGGCAACACCACTTCTGCAATCACCATCTCTGACTACAAAGGTACTTTGTCTGTATCTCCAGATGATGATGCCTATAACGCAGGCATTACCCCGAATCTGTCAGGCAACCAGTTAACCTTTACTGTGTCAAACGATGCTGTACCCGGTACCTATAACTTCGTTGTCACTGATAACACTACCCGCACCATGAACTATCAATCATCTACCGCTGTTGTTACAGTTACGGTTGTAGGTAATGGTAATTCTTTTTTATCTGTAGTGCCCCGACATCTTTCAGTTTTAAAGGATTTAATTAATAAAGGTGTAGATTGTAGTACTATTTTAGGTTATTATGTTGATTCTTCTGGAAATATTAGTGACACTAATAATTCAGCAATTGGCATTATTGCTTACATCAGTACTTCTGAAGTCGATAGTCGTTATTCCAATTCCCGTATTATGGTTGTATCTACCTCTAATGTTAGTGATTCTGACACTCCATGGAGTACTTCTAGTGGTATCACTTCAACTTTGGATACATCTGTTAAACAAAGTACATCTTTAAGGAATGGTTTTACTTTGACAAGGAATTTGTCTAGCGTTACTGGTGCTACAGCTGCGCAAGAAGCCTGGAATTATTCAGTTTCACTACCTTATGGTGCTTCTCATTGGTTTTTGCCGTCTTATCAGCAATGGGAAGATTGTAGAGTTATATTTGTAAATGTGTTAAAAGAATCTACTTCTCTGTGGTATTGGTCTAGTACTGAGAACGGCTATAATACTTCTTACGCGTATATGTTGAACAGTTTAAATGATGGCGATGTCAACGGCTACCTCGACAATAAGACAAACGGGAACATGGCCCGTGTTCGTCCTGTTTTCGTTTATTAAAATAATAATTATCTCTTCACTTCTTTACCTCTTTACGAGCCGGTTTAAAATCGGCTCGTAAGAAGGCAAAGGGCAGTGGTAACTTTAACGAGCCGTATGAAAAACGGCTCGTAGGCGCGGTTGATTAATGAGCGCAAAAGGGACGGTTCTTATTGCAAGCACAAAAGGGACGGTTCTTATTGTGCACAGAGGAGTCGAGCGCCCCGAAGGGGCAGCAAGCCCCCAGCCCAGGGCAGAAGCACAAAAGCACACAGAAGGCACACAGAAGGGACGGTTCTCTTTGTGTATCTCTTTGGAGCACATTAGGGACGGTTCTCTTTGTGCAGAAGAGAACATGGCTCTTTTGAATAACTGACATTGGTTGCACACGCAAGAGTGACGGTTCTTATTGTGCACAGAGGAGTCGAGTGCCCCGAAGGGGCAACAAGCTAACAGCCCAGGGCAACATATATGGATCTTATAATGTATGGCAGGCCAACGCCCCGAAGGAGCAACAAAAGCGTAAAAGGAATGGCTCTTATTGTGCATCGCAGGCCAACGCCCCGAAGGGGCAGTAAGCCCCCAGCCCAGGGCATCGCCCTGGGTATAGAGATGCCAGGTATGTTTCGCCCTGTAAGGGCAAAAGCCTTTAGATGCATATAAGTGCTGTTGCCCCTTCTGGGCGTTTGGAAGAGCCAAAAGGTTCGGTTCTTATTGTGCACCAAAACCAGGCGGTAGGGGAGTTTGTCCTCCCCTCCGCCACGAATAAAATGTTCTTTGAAATTTTGATAAGATAGGAAAAAGTAGTATTTTTGTGGCATAAATATCATTGACAGACAATATTTGAGTTTTATGCGTACAATATCTTTTACTTATGATGCCCGTAACGTAAAGGCACGCCGAATGGTTGAAGAAATGCGAAACAGCGGTTTGTTCATTGAGCAACCGGTGGATTTGCAGTCTGGCATGAATGAGCCTAATGAAGCAACATTTAATGCCATTCAGGAGAGCCGTAGCGGTAAATACGCAGGAACCGTAGATGTCTCAAGCTTGGACGCTTTCAAGAAATCCCTTGGACTATGAGGATTGTCAGATATTCCACACAATTTAAGAAAGATGTCAAGCGATATGCCTCCATGCCAGACAAACTGGAGGCTTTGTTCAAGATTGTAAAGTATTTGGAACAGGAAAAGCCAATCCCTTCTGAGTATAAACCGCATCGTTTGAAAGGTCGCCTTAAAGGGTGTTGGGAGTGTCATGTTCAATCCGATTTGCTCTTAATTTGGATTGATGAGAGCAATAACATTATCTGTTTAGAACGTTTCGGAACTCATTCAGAACTCTTCAAGTTGTAATTCACAACCTTTTTTCTCTATCTTATCACCGTCAGATTCGCAAGGATTCCTGACGGTTTTTCATTTGACACAAAATGGGATAAGCACAAAAGTGACGGTTCTCTTTGTGCAGGTTATCGGCCTGAAAGGCCAAAAAGCTCATAGCCCAGGGCATCGCCCTGGGTATAGAGATGCGGGGTGTTTTTCGCCCTGTAAGGGCAAAAGCCTTAAGGTGCATATAAGTGCTGTTGCCCCTTCAGGGCGGAATAACCAATCGCCAGCCTACCCAGGGCGATGCCCTGGGCTAAGTGCAGGTTGCCCCTTCGGGGCGTTTGAAAGAGTGCAAAAGGACGGCTCTTTTTGTACACTAAAAACACAAAAAGGACGGTTCTTATTGGAACACAATAGTGACGGCTCTTATTGTGCACAATGCCTTGCGGATGATACAATGGGGCAAGCCCCATTGCTACGCAGGATGAACATAACAGGCGGAGCTGTGGAGCCAGCCGCTCCCCTCCGCCACCCATAAGCCGCAAGGCTTGAAACGTTCTTTGCATAACATCGGCTGCGCTTCGGCATAGCTTA
>JAFUVZ010000066.1 GCA_017471185.1 Bacteroidaceae bacterium | reverse complement strand
GGTTTGGTTCGCCCAGAAAGGGCAAAAGCCATGCCTTGTTTTCATGCTTTTGCAATTACAGGGCGCAGGATGCACACCTCATTAACCCGGGGCGTTGCCCTGGGCTGTTGGCTTGCTGGCCTTTCAGGCAGTATTACTTGTTAGTGAAGCTTGGATTATTAAATAATATGATTATCTGCATTTACCCGTTAACGCCCCGAAGGGGCAATGAGCACATAGCCCAGGGCGACACCCTGGGTAGTCGATGGTGTGACCAACGCCCTGAAAGGGCAAAAGCACTACCTAAGAGTTATGCTTTTGCCCTTTCAGGGCGAACGATTACTGGGAACCATACCCAGGGCGTTGCCCTGGGCTGGAGGCTTGCTGCCCCTTCGGGGCGTTACTCCATGCGCCTGATAACACAGGGTGTCGCCCTGGGCTGGAGGCTTGCTGGCCTTTCAGGCCGCATTACTTGTTAGTGAAACTTGGATTATTAAATAAATTTAAGGAAATACTTTTGTGGCAATGACGGATTATCATTATTTTTGTGCCCTGAAGTTCAAGTATTAATAAATAGTAGTATGAAGAAACTATTATTCGTTTTGATGTCTTTTATCACACTGGGTGTTTATGCCCAGAACAGTCTGTATGATTACACGGTAAAGGATCTGGAAGGTGAGGATGTGTCTATGAAGGACTATTCCGGTAAGGTTTTATTGATTGTAAACACCGCTACCAAGTGCGGTTTTACACCACAGTACAAAGAGCTGGAAGCACTCTATGAGAAGTATGAGGCTAAAGGATTCACTATCCTGGATTTCCCCTGCAACCAGTTCGGTCAGCAGGCCCCAGGCTCTAATGAAGAGATTCATGAGTTCTGCACGCTGAATTACAACACGCAGTTCCCTCAGTTCGACAAGATTGACGTGAATGGCGAGAATCAGGCTCCTATTTATGCTTTCCTCAAGGACAAGCAGGGATTCAAGGGATTTGATCCTGAGAACCCTACCAGCAAGATGATGGACCAGATGATGAGCCGCCAGGATCCCGATTATAAGAACAAGTCGGATATCAAGTGGAATTTCACCAAGTTCCTGGTTAATCAGCAGGGTGAGGTGATTGCCCGCTTCGAACCGATGGACAGCATCGAGAAGATCGAGGCCTTGATCAATACATTATTATAAATATAACAATACTGATGAAAACAATTTATGATTACACCGTAAAGGACAGGAAAGGCCGTGACGTTTCCCTCAAGGAGTACGCCGGTGAAGTGATTCTGATTGTGAATACCGCAACTCGATGCGGCTTCACTCCTCAATATACTGAGTTGGAGCAGTTATATGAGAAATACCGCAGTCAGGGTTTCAATATCTTGGATTTCCCATGCAACCAGTTCGGACAGCAGGCTCCTGGTACCGCTGAAGAGATTCATGATTTTTGCCAGCTGAATTACGCCACCAAGTTTCCGCAGTTCAAGAAGGTAGAGGTGAACGGAGAGAAGGCATCTCCGTTGTTCACGTTCCTGAAGAGCCAGAAGCCTTTCGGTGGTTTCGACCCGAATCATCCGCTTGCTAAGATTCTGGACGAGATGCTTTCAAAGGCTGATCCAAACTACAAGGATTCTCCTGATATCAAGTGGAACTTCACCAAGTTCCTGATTGACAAGAAAGGGTTGGTGAAGGCCCGTTTCGAACCTACTGACCCGATGGAGAAGATTGCCGAGCAGATTGAGGCTATTCTTTAAGCAATATTGATTAATATAATGAAACAGGGAGGCTCAAGAGAGTCTCCCTGTTTTTATGTAATGCCGTCGGTTATCAGATGATGTACTGTGAGCTGATGGACTCATTGCAAACCACACGGCGGATGGTCTCGGCGAACATATCAGCGATGCTGAGCTGCTTTACCTTATCGCACTTTTTGCTGTAAGGAATACTGTCGGTGAAGACCATCTCCTGCAGCTGTGACTCCTGTACGCGGAAAGAAGCGGGATCAGACATCACACAATGGCTGGCGATAGCACGTACCGAGCGGGCACCGTTCTCAATCATCAGGTCGGCGGCCTTGGTGATGGTACCGGCTGTATCTACAATGTCATCAATCAGAATGACATCCTTGTCTTTCACATCACCAATCACCTGCATGGTAGCCACCACATTAGCCTTCTCACGCGTCTTGTTGCAGAGCACCAACGGACATCCCAGATACTTGGCGTAGGCTCCTGCACGTTTAGAACCACCTACATCGGGAGAAGCCATCACGAGATCGTCGCCCAGGTTGAGTGACTGGATATAAGGGATGAATACGCTGGATGCATACAGATGGTCAACAGGAATATCGAAGAATCCCTGAATCTGGTCTGCATGAAGATCCATGGTGATGAGACGGTCGATGCCAGCCACAGAGAGCAGGTCTGCCACCAGCTTTGCGCCGATTGACACACGTGGCTTGTCCTTGCGGTCCTGACGAGCCCATCCGAAGTAAGGGATGACAGCTACGATAGACTTAGCGGAAGCGCGCTTGGCAGCGTCAATCATCAGCAACAGCTCCATCAGGTTGTCGGAGTTGGGGAAGGTTGACTGTACCAAGAAGACGATTGAGCCGCGGATTGACTCTTCGTATGATACTGCGAACTCACCATCGGCAAAATGAGTGATGTTCATATTGCCAAGCGGACAGTTCAGGCTGGCGCAGATGCGCTCAGCAAGATACCTTGAGTTGGTACCTGAGAAAACCATAAAAGGTGATGTCTCTTCTTTCATTATTGTTATAATTAGTAAAGGTTTTAAATCTTTTCTCCAATGGTGTAGAGCATATAGTAGAGGTATTCCCATCCGCCTGCCTTCTCGATCTTGACGGGCATGCCGTCGTCGTCACGGTCGAGGATGAGGTCGGTCTTGACCACCTCATAGCGGGCTGTCTGACCTGTGGGACTTACCGCTACCAACTGCTTCACTGTGCGTGGGTTCCAAATCTTGCCGGTGTAGCCGGTGAATAGGTCACGGTTGTCAGCATAAAGATTGATGTCCAGTTCCTTGTCACCGTCAGCCAGGCTGTCGAATTTTTGCTGATGCAACGGCAGTGTCAACACGCCGTCGTCAGTCAGTGTAGGCTGGGGGATGGCAATGGTCTCAGGCAGGTTGTCACTGTCAATGAGATCGGTGTCAAACACAAACTGTTCCATCGCATCGCAAGGTATCGGGTTCTTCAAGGTGCATGGGTTGGCGAGCTTCCAGTTGATGCAGTCGGGCAGACTCCAGATAGACTCTTCCTTCTCGGAGAATCCGGTCACGTCAACATAGCCCACGATGGAGGCTATCGGAAGGTCTGCCAGTCTGGGCATCTGTCCCATCAGCAGGAAGTTGTCGAGTCGGTATGACCAGCACTCTGGCAGTGCCTGGTGATATTCCAGGGGTATCTGCATCCGGGTGGCGACAACGGCAATCCTGCCAGGGTTTTCCTTGGGTTTCCACGCCATGCTCATTACATCCTGCAGGCCTGCGCAAATCAGTGAGGCCCAAGGTTGTGGCATACAAATCGCTCTCATTGTTCTGCTTATTTGAACAAGAGTGGAGTGAACTCGGTGAGGTAAATGCGCCAGTTGCGCCAGATATGACCACCTTCAGTCTCCATGTAAGTATATTTGTAACCCAGCTGGTCCAGCTTCTCACGATAAGTCTTGTTAGAAGCGTAGAGGAAGTCGGTCTTACCAATACCAATCCAATAGAGGGCAGGCTTTTTAGCGAACTGAGTCTTCAGCTTGGCATCCTCATTTTGGTAGATAGGAGATACCGATGGGTCAGTAACGCCTAAGGCAGCAGAGAACAGACCTACATAGTCGAATACGTCAGGATTGTTCAGTGAAATGAACTTAGAGTGGAATCCACCCATTGACAGACCTGCGATGGCACGCCCTTGCTTCTTAGCGATGGTGCGGTAATTGGCATCAATGAACTTCACAACGTCCATAAAGCAGCTCTCGAACGAACCTTCCATGGTCTTAGGCAGCTGCATGGAAGGAGGAACGAATCCGACTGAGGTCTCACCAGGAGCAGCCTCCTGAGAGATATTACCGTTGGTCATCACCACAATCATAGGCTCAGCCTTGCCCTGTGCAATGAGGTTGTCAAGAATCTGTGCGGTACGGCCCTGAGTCAGCCAGGCCTCCTCGTCGCCACCCATGCCATGCAGCAGGTAGAACACTGGATAACGCTTGTTGCTGTTCTCATAACCTGCCGGGGTATAGACGCTCAGACGACGAGACATACCGCCCTGGGTGTACCAGCGCTTAGCTACTGTGCCGTGAGGCACTGCGTTTACCTTATATAAATCAGAGCGACCGCCACCGATGAGCAGGATGCTACTGAGGGTAGATACGTCGCGGTTCACATACACATTGTTGAGGTCGAGCATACGCTGGCCATCGATGAGGAAATGATAGGTGTAAAACTCTGGAGCCAGTGGCTGTGGGGTGGTGTATTCCCAAACACCGTCTTTCTCAGTCAGGTTAGCTACGCCTGGCATCTCCATTTCCATCGTGTTGTCACCGAACTTGACAGTCTGCTTCTGTGTAGGCAGGAAATCACCGGTCACCTGTACCATAACAGCCTTAGGTGCAGCCACACGGAAAGTAACCGTGTTGTCAGGATGTATCTCGGGAGAAACGAGGCTCGCGCCTCCGAACAATGCCTGCTGGGCGAATGTCAGGGTGGTTGCCAGCAAAGCAATCAGGGTTATTGATAACTTTTTCATGATATGATATTATTTGGTTAATTCTGCTATTTTCTCATAGAGTTTCTCGCCACGGAGGTTGCGCTCTATGATGGTTCCGTCTTTGTCAATCAGCACGGTATGAGGGATGGCGTTGACCCCATATAATGACGCAGCTTCACTCTGCCAGTACTTCAGGTCAGACATCTGCGGCCAGGTCATGCCCAGGTCGGCGATGCCTTTCTTCCATGCTTCAGCAGTCTGGTCAAGAGAAACACCCACAATCTCGAAACCCTTGTTCTTGTATTCCTTATAAACCTTCACCACGTTAGGCATTTCCTGACGGCACGGACCGCACCAGCTTGCCCAGAAGTCAACCAGCACCACCTTGCCCTTACCGGCATAGTCGCTCAACTTCACCTTCTTGCCATCAGGATCATCCATCTCGAAGTCGGTGAACTTCTGACCTACGGCGGTAGCCACCAGCTTGGTAACCATCTCCTTGATGCGCTGGATGCTCTCGTCAGAGGCATATTTCTCAGGAAGCAGGTTCACGATTTCGGCCAGTTGCGGGGTCTCCATGTAGTAATAGTTGTTCTTCAGCAGATAGATACCCACCTCATTGGTGATGTTTTTCTTCGTACCGTCAATCAGTGCGTTAATCTGGCGTTGTTCCAGTTCTTCTGCCTTCTTGTTCAGTTCAGCCATCTGCTCTTCAGTGGTGTTCTCTTCGCCCAACATGTCGAAAATCGTCTCCATCTGGTTCTGCAGGTCATTGACTTCTGCGCGGATAGGCTGATAAGCGTCGTTAGTTGCCGTACCTGTGGCTGACGGATTGGTCTCGTTCATCATCACCTGGATATTGCCGTTCTCCAGGAAGAATGGCAGTACCTGACCGTCATCTTCACGGTAATGATACATCAGGTAGCGCATCGCTGTCTCGTCCTGTACACCCTTGATCTGGAACTTGCCGTCTTTCACAGCAGCGCCACCCAATTTCTCAAGTTGTCTGCCACTGGTGTTAACCAGAAAGATAGAGTCACCATCGTGTGCACCTTCGATCACACCGTCGATGGTGTAACCGCTGTTGCCTGTGCAGGCTGTCAGAACAGCCAAGGCACCTACATAAAAGATCTTTTTCATTTGCCTTATAAAGTTTTGAATATACGCTTTGCAAAGGTAACTATTATTTGGGAAATAGCATTGAGTATGGGCATAAAAAAACCTCTCCAATCAGAATAATCGGAGAGGCTCTTTCATCATTGGTTCAAACAAAGCTTGCCTTTATTCTGCGGCAGGAGCTTCAGCTGGAGCTTCCTCTGGGTTTGCAGCAGCTTCTTCTGCAGCCTTGGCAGCCTCTTCAGCAGCCTTAGCAGCTTCTTGAGCAGCCTTCTTCTCAGCCAGCGCCTTAGCCTTAGCCTCGTTTACTTTCTTCTCTTCTTCCAGGCGAGCGTTTGCAACAGCTTTCTTCTCAGCGGCAGCTTTCTCAGCCATAGCCTTCAGACCGTTCTGCTTGTCTTTCTTCCAGGCTTCGAAACGCTTCTCAGCCTCTGCTTCGTCAAAAGCGCCCTTCTTAACGCCACCTGCGAGGTGCTTCTTCAGGTAAACGCCTTCGTGAGACAGAATGTTGCGAACAGTGTCAGTAGGCTGTGCACCGACATTTACCCAATACAGTGCGCGGTCGAACTTCAAATCTACAGTGGCAGGATTGGTGTTAGGGTTGTAAGTACCAATTCTCTCGATGAACTTACCATCACGTGGAGCTCTTGCATCGGCAATGACGATGGTATAGAACGCGTAGTTCTTGTGACCATGTCTTTGCAGTCTAATTCTTGTTGCCATAATTAATTATTAATATTTAAATGATTTGAAAAATGCCTTTATCTCGTAAAGGCGGGTGCAAAGGTACTTGTTTTCTTTCAATTAGCCAAATCTTTCCGCCGCTTTTTTTATGAATATTTGCGCGGGAACCTCAGCAGGATGGCAAGAATGGCACATAGTCCCATACAGAAAGGATAGTATAGCGAACCGGTGATGCTGACGGGCGATACCTCTGCCAGGCCTGATGCGATGAGCATCTGGGCACCATAGGGGATGATGCCCTGCACCATGCAGGAGAACGTGTCGAGGATGCTTGCCACCTTACGCTTGTCAAGCCCGAACTGCCGGGATATCTGACGGGCGATAGGGGCGGTGGTGATGATGGCGATGGTGTTGTTGGCGGTACACAGGTCGGCTATGCCTACCAAGGCTCCGATGCTCATCTCGGCACCTCGCTTGCCACTGATATGTTTGGTCATCTTTTTGATGATGAAGGCGATACCGCCATTGAACCGGATCATTTCCAGCATACCCCCAGCCAGGAGGGTGACGATGATTAGCTCGCTCATGCCCATGATGCCTTCGCCCATAGCCGCAAACCAGTCGAAGAACGGGGTACCTGTCATGGTGCCGATGATGCCTGTGGCGACTAAGCCGATGAGCAGCACCAGCATCACGTTTATGCCGGTCAGTGCCAGAATCAGTACAATCAGGTAGGGGATGACCTGCAGCCAATGGATCTCACCGATTTCAGGAGTCACGTCCATGGACATACCTTGTATAATATAGATGACCAGTGATATAATGGCGGCAGGCAGAATAATCTGTATATTCACCCGGAACTTGTCCTTCATCAGACAGTCCTGTGTCTGGGTGGCAGCAATGGTGGTATCGCTGATAAACGAGAGGTTGTCACCGAAGAATGAACCACCCACTACCACGGCAGTCATAAAAGGTAGGTCGATGCCCGTCTTCTGAGCCAGTCCGGTAGCTACTGGAACCAATGCCGCAATGGTACCCACACTGGTGCCGATGGAAAGCGAAATGAAACAGGAAGCCAAGAATATACCGGCCAGCAACAGATTGCCGGGCAAGATGGTAAGTGTTAAATTCACAATAGAGTCAATAGCACCCATCTGCTTGGCACCCTGTGCGAAAGCTCCGGCTAAGATAAAGATCCAAACCATCAGCAGGATGCTCTTCTCGCTGGCTCCTCGGGAGAATACGCTCACCCGTTCCTCCAATGTCAGCCCACGGGTAATGGCCACGGCGTAGCAGGAGGAAAAGAGGAAAGCTACCGTAATGGGTATCTTATAGAAATCGTTCAGGATGAGTGATGCCAGGAGGTACATGCAGAGAAACACTGCCATGGGGCTCAGGGCCAGCCATCCGTGAATCCTGTATTTCTGTGGGTTGTCAGTTGTCTGTATCATGTGTCTAACCTATTAAAAACCCTGGGTTATCTGTCTCTGTCTGACGGCCTCGAACAGGAGAATGGCAGCACTGACACTCACGTTCAGGGAATCCAGCCGGCCGAGCATCGGAATACGTATGTGGGCATCAGCAGCCTCACGCCATTGCTGAGTCAGTCCGGTTGATTCTGTACCCATGACAATGGCGGTACCCTTGGTCATCTCTGTGTCATAGTAAAGCTTGGAATCCTGCAGTTGGGCTGTGAGAATCCTGATGTTGTTGACTTTCAGGAAACTGATGCATTCTTCTGAGCTGCATGCCACGCAGGGAACGCTGAAAATGGCGCCTATCGAACTGCGGATGAGGTTCGGATTGTAGAGGTCGGTGAGGGGATCGCAGACAATGACCGCATCCGCGCCTGCCGCGTCGGCACTTCGTAGAATCGCGCCTAAGTTGCCTGGCTTCTCCACGCTCTCCAGAATCATCAGCAGGGGATTGGAATTGAGTTTCAGGTTGTTCAGACGCAGGTTGCGGGCCTTTACGACAGCTATCACGCCTTCCGTACCTTCCCGGTATGCTATCTTGCCATAAACTTCCGGAGTAACCTCGTAGCGGGGTATTGCAGCATCGATGGATAAGGGCTGGGAATTGGTGTTAAAGAGCGATGGACACAGGAATACAGACTCCACCTGGAAACCTGCTTCCATGCAGTGTTCCAGTTCGCGCTGGCCCTCTACCACAAACACCCCGTTCTTGCGCCGTTCGGCTGATTTCTGCTGCAGTGCCACCAGCTGCTTTACCTTGGCATTCTGTAAACTCGTTATCTTATTTTCATCCATAAATTCCAAATTTGTTGCAAAGATAATGAAAATATCGTTACCTTTGCAGATAGTTTTAAACTAACATGAAAACAGAATGAAAAAGTTATTATTTATAATGGCATTGGCCGGATTTTCAACGATAGCCAATGCGGAAGACATCAAGGTGACAACTGTGAAATACGCAGGACCATACCCGATGCAACAGCCTTTCATGGTGGATGAAACGGATGTGAACGCCCGCAAGTATTCCGCAGAGACATTGATTGACACCCCACTGCCTCTGAAAGATGTGTTCGCTTCCTCCCATGCTGATTTGAGAGGCAATGACGGCATTACGATTCCCAAGAGTGACGCAGACAATGCGCTGCATCTGCTGGGCTTTACCTTGCAGAACAACCGTTATGGAAAGGTGAAGCTGACCGTTGACGGACTGAAGAAATATCATCTGTTTGTGGATGGCGTGAAGGCCGGGCCAGACAGTCTGGCGTTGGAGCCTGGTACGCATGAGGTGGTAATCAAGGCGTTGACGGCTAAGAATGTAGCGGAGAAGGTTAAGATTAATGTCGGCTCCAGGCATGACGGCTTGCTGAAACTGACGGATGCCGGACAGGGCAGGAACTTCCTGCTGACTGATGTGCTGCATGGCAAACGCTTTAGTGACGTGTCTATCTCCGCAGACGGGAAATATATCATCACTGACTATTCGGACACCAAGCCTGGGGGCAGTACAGAATATACCGTTGTAATCAGCGAACTGAAAACGGGCAGGATTATTGCGCAAGGACAGGAGAGCTGGCAGTGGATGCCTCGCTCTGCGAAATACTACTATTTCCGTGAACGCACGGAGGGTAGGGAACTGGTGACTGTTGATCCGCTGACGGGTGTTGAGCAGGTGTTGGCAAGCAATCTGCCGGAAGGACGTGCCGTCTTGTCTCCCACGGAGGATTATCTGATTTATATGATGCGTCAGGAGGGGCCCAAAGAACGTAAAGACGTGTATGAGATTCTGGAACCGGACGACCGACAGCCTGGATGGCGCAACAGGAGTTACCTGGCTAAGTATGACCTGAAGAGTCATGTGCTGCAGCAACTTACCTTTGGCTACCGTAACATGTATCTGAACGACATATCCCAGGATGGCAAGTATATCCTGTTCAGCGTTTCCACCAGCCGTTTGACTGCCCGTCCAACGACCTTGCAGTCGGTGTATCGGATGGATGTGAATACCTTGCAGACAGAGAAACTGGTGGATGGTGACGGATTCCTGGCTGGCGGTTCTTTCTCTCCTGATGGTAAGCAGGTGCTGTTTCAAGGCTCACCCGAAGCCTTCAATGGCATTGGCAAGAATGTGAAGCCCGACCAGATACCGAGCATGTATGACTATCAGCTGTATGTGATGGAGGTGGCTGACAAGACGATGAAGCCGCTGACCAAGTACTTCAACCCGAATGTGACGGATGTAGAGTGGAGTACTGCTGACGGAAACATTTACTTTATGGCAGAGAATAAAGACAGTGTGAGCCTGTACCGCATGGAGCCTCAGACGTGGGAGATTCATCAGATTAATGTCCCGGAGGAATTGCTGAAGAGTTTCGAGGTGGCAAGCCATGCGCCTGAGATGGTGTTCTGCGGACAGGGTACCAAGAACTCTGACCGTATTTATTCCCTGAACCTGAAGGACGACAGCTATTGCCTGGTGGATGACCTGAGCCATGAGATTCTGAAAGGCGTGAAGTTAGGCGAGTGCGTTACCTGGAATTTCGTGAATAGCCGCGGCGATACGATATACGGACGTTATTATCTGCCTGCTGATTTCGACAGCAACAGACAATATCCTATGGTGGTGGATTATTATGGCGGATGCAGTCCTACGAGCAGGACGTTTGAGAGCCGTTATCCCCAGCATGTGTATGCCTCTATGGGCTATGTGGTGTATGTCGTGAATCCAAGCGGAGCCACTGGCTTTGGACAGGAGTTTGCGGCACGTCACGTGAACACGGCCGGTAAGGGTGTGGCGGAAGACATCATCGAGGGCGTGAAGAAGTTTACGTCAGAGCATCCGTTTGTCAATCCTAAGAAGATAGGCTGCATCGGTGCTTCATACGGTGGTTTCATGACACAGTATCTGCAGACCCAGACGGATATCTTTGCCGCCGCTATCTCTCATGCAGGCATCAGTGACCACACCAGCTATTGGGGTGAGGGCTATTGGGGCTACAGCTACAGTGAGGTGAGCATGGCTGGCAGCTATCCTTGGACACGCAAGGATCTGTTCGTAGATCAGAGTCCGCTGTTCAACGCGGATAAGATACATACGCCTCTGCTGTTTTTACATGGCAGTGCCGACACCAACGTGCCGGTTGGTGAGAGCATCCAGATGTTTACAGCCTTGAAACTGCTGGGCAGGCCGACCGCTTTTGTGGTGGTTGACGGTCAGAATCACCATATCCTGGATTATGAGAAGCGTGTGCGCTGGCAGAACACCATCTTCGCATGGTTCCAGAAATGGCTGCAAGACGATGACAGCTGGTGGGAGGCTCTCTATCCAGACAAGACTCTCTGATAACCTTAAATCTTGACTGACTGTGGAAAAGAAACTCACGGAGTTTGAATTTGACATGATGCCTACCGACCTACGAAAGCTGGTGTTGGAGGATATGATATTGCTGGATGACAACCTGGATTCTGACGAAGATTTTATCTATGATGTCGATGCCAGGGTTCATGTGTTGCCCGTGAAGCTGATGTTTCCCCTTGTGATTATCTGTAAGGCAGGCGAGATGAGGGTTCGCCTGAATCTGGAGGAATATGTCATTAAGGAAAACGACGCGTTGGTTATTATTCCTGGTACGATAGGTGAGGATGTCGGTTTCTCAAAGGATTGCAGGGTTGCCATACTGGCTTTTCCCGAAAACGCATTCCCTTTGCTGATGAAGATGGAACACTCGCTGAGGTTCAGGGAGTTTATGACACGACCCTTCCTGTTTCATTTCACAGATGACCAGATGAATGATGCCTTACAGATATATAGGCTGATGCGATCAGTCATACAGTCTGATACGCCCTATAAGAAGGAGATTATCATCAACTATATGGAAGCGTTGTCATACTATTCCATCGGTCAGGTGGAGAAGACCGTCACGGATGCGAACATTCATCGCGGAAGCATGATTTTCCATCAGTTTATGGATGAAGTGAGAAAGAACTATACCCATGAGCGTCAGCTTTCTTTTTATGCCGACAAGCTCTGCATCACGTCAAAGTATCTCTCGCGAGTCGTGAAACAACAGAGTGGCAGGCAACCCAGTGACTGGATACGTGACTATGTGATTCTGGAAGCAAAGGCCTTGCTGAAGCATAACGCCTATACGGTGCAGCAAGTCAGTGATTTGTTACATTTCCCGAACCCGTCATTCTTTGGAAAGTATTTCAAGATGGTAGTGGGGTGCTCACCCCGAAAATACCAGATGGCAGAAAAATTGACTGAGACGGTTACCGCTTGATCAAACCGTCGCGTCTCAGTTCTGCCAAAGCCCTGGAAAGTGAGGGTCTGGCAACACCCAGTTGCTTGGCGAGTTCGGTAACGTTGGTGATTTCCTGGTGCTCATTCAGGTAGTTCAATACCCTTTGTTTGAGTTTGTTCAGATTTAGGTTATAGATTAGTTTGAAGACTTTCAGGTTTCTGTCGGCTACACCTCTCATAAACGACTGCATGAATATAGGTCTCTCGTGCATCAGAGACACCAATCTGTCTTTTTCTATAAAATACAGCTTGCTGTGGCTTTTGGCAATGACATCTACACTGAAGGTATTGTTTGTTGCGAATAAATAGGTATAGCCTAAAATCTCGGGAGCAGTTAAATCGCCTACTATCAGCTCCTTGCCATAACTATTGCTCATCATGGAATAGACCGATCCTTCTGTGATGACTGCAAGTTTGTCGCACACCTCTCCCTGGTGTGCCACAAGATCACCTTCCTCATATATCCTGACCGCGCTGGGGTTAGAAAAAAGAAGACTGGCGATGTCAGATTCAGACAATCCTTTAAAGAAATCGCAGTTTTGCAATTGGTGTAAGTCCATAATTAAAGTTTATTAACATTGCGTGTAACAAATGATACATCTTTTCAACGCTCTATTGTCTATCTTTGCAACACGTGAAGCAAAGATATAGAATTCTTGCTGATAAACAAAATTTATATGTAACAAATAATTAGATATACAAAAAAACCGATTTAAACCTAATCAACTATGATTTATTTCTAATTTTGACTTCGTGAATGGTTGATTGGCCCGGAATAATGATAGCGTTCATTATTACCGGGCTTCATTTATTCTTAATTCTCCATAAAAAAACACCGGCTGCTCACGCAGACGGTGTTCTACAGAATCTTTTTTAACAATAAAACTATATGTTACGTAATATCAGAAACTCAGATGAATGCCACCCATGAACGTTGCCTTAGGCATGGGGAAGCCTGCGTTGATTTCGTAATGCTGTGCCAGGAGGTTCTCGCCTTTGGCAAAGAGAGTGGCGAAAGAAGAAAGCCTGTAGTTCACGTCGGCGTTCCACAACACAAAGTTCTCTTTCTGTTCATTGTCGCCAACTGACGTGTAGAGGCTGTTTATATATTGAATGCCTGTGTTGACGCTCCAACGGTCTTTGTGGAAGTTTACACCGGCAAAGAACTTGTTCTCTGGAGCTGCCAGTACGTGGTTCTTCATGTGCAGGAAACTGTAGTTGCCGTTAACGCTCCAGTTCTCGTTGATGCGGTATGCGATATTGGCTTCAATACCCCAGTTCTCTATCTCGCCCGTGTTCACATTGCGTGGCTTGCCATCGATGCGTTGGGTCTGAATCATGTTGTCACCTTTTATATAATAAAGGTTCAGGCCGTAGTTCAGGGCACCATCCAGCAACCTTTGTGTCAATGACAGTTCGTAGTTCATCAAACGCTCTGGCTTCAGGTCGGCGTTCTGCGGAGGGAACATATACATCTCCCTGATGCTCGGGTTGCGGAAACCTTTGCTGACCATCGCCTTGATCTGTGCATCCTTGGGGAGACGGAAGGAAAGGCCGCCTTGCGGTATCCATTCGGTGCCAGCCTGTGAATGGTGATCGAGACGGATACCTGCGTCTAAGGTAAGCCAAGAGGTGATGTCCTGACGGAAATCCACGTAGCCGGCAATCTCATTCAAGGATTTGTCCGCAAAAGTGTTTGTCACCTCGCGGGTAGCGCGAGACTCGTTCCAGGCATGACCCGTGATATGCTGGTAGTCGATGCCGGCGGTCAGTCGGTTGCCTTCAAACAGCCGGACGCTCTGGAACCAGGAAACACCCATCATGGCATCATTGGAAAGGTAGTATGCTTGCTGCGGACCGCTTTCCGGGCCAGGGGTATAGCCGTCATTAATCTTATGATGTCCCCAGTTGATGAAGAAACTCAACGAACCGGAAGTCTTGCCGTAGTCGTTCTCAAGGGCGGCGGATGCTGCTCCACGCGTGATCCACTGGTCGCCTTCCAGGATAGGAGCCTGAATGGTTCCCGGGTTGGTGGCGTTGAAGTGAGTGATGTTCAGGTCAACATGCGCCTTCCAGTTGTCAGTAAAGTCATAGCCCACCTTGCCATACCCACCGTACTGCTCAAACTCCATGTTCTTGCGATGTCCGTCAGTGCGGTTGTATGAAAGAGAAATCACGCTGTTGAACTTACCTGCCTTCACCCTGTTGGTGGCTTCTGTCTGTAAGGTGTTGTATGAACCGTAGCCCACGCTCAGGTCGGTCTTCACACCGTCTTCCAGCATCTTGCGAGTCACGATATTGATGACACCACCCATGGCGTTAGAGCCGTAGAGCACAGAGGCAGGGCCTCTTAGGACTTCAACTTTCTCAGACATCAGGCTTTGGTAAACGTCGGCGATGGGGTGGCCGAAGATGCCCATGTATTGAGGATGGCCGTCAATTAACACCATCAGCTGGCCGGAACTACCGTTGATACCACGCAGGGAAATGCCGCCTGCGGCACCGCCGGAAACGCCATATCCCATTACGCCTCGTGAGGTGACGAAGAGACTGGGTACCTGTTCTGTCAGGGTAGGGAGGACTGACGTACGATGGCTTTCCGTCAGCTTCAGGTGATTGACTGTCGTGATGGTCATGGGGAGATGACGGATATCCGTACTATTCCTGGTACCTGTCACTACTACCTCATCGGTCTCCACCTCTTTCGAAATGTCGGTGTTTTGCGCTTGTGCTGACATGATACCGCCTGTCAGCAAGGCGACAATTAAAAGATGTTTTTTCATATCTATAATAATTTTGTAATTCCTCTGTCAGGTCTGTTGCGACTTGAAGAAACTCTCTTTGTCTTCCACAAACCGCTGTACAACGGGTAGGATCTCATCAACCGTCTGCTCGTTGTAGCATAAGGCCTCTACGGGACACCAGTCGGTTAACCTGGTGTTCTTGATGTAGGTCACCAGCTGGTCATAGTCAGTCTCAACGCCTGCTTCACGTAGCAGCATGAGGGCTGAAAGACTGATCAGGTCGGCATACACAGTCTTCACGCCCCCTTTCACCAACATGGCAGCTACCGCTTTGCCAACCACCCTGTCGGCAACATCAGCCCCCTGCAGGAATCCAGGCTCTTTGGTCAGCAGCTCGTAGAGATCATCCACGCCGCGCTTTTCAAAAGTCCTGACCTCTTGGTTGCTCACTACACAGGAATAACCTTCTTGATGTAGCTTTTCCACCAGTTTGTCCATCTGTCTTTCCATAGTTTCCAAATGCGTTACAAAGTTCGTAATATTTACAGATATGAAATTGCTTTATTCAAACCATTATTTGTTCTTTTCAAACACTTGCCCTGATTTCCTTGGGACTTTTGCCGGTTTTACGCTTGAAGAAGGCGGTAAAGGATGCTTGTTCCTCAAAGCCTAAGGCATAAGCCACTTCGGCTATGTTGAGCTTGTTTTCTTTCAGTAGCCTGGTGGCTTCCTGCAAGACACGGTTAGCAATGATTTCGGTTGTTGTCTTTCCTGTCACCTGCTTCACCACCCGGTTGAGGTGGTTAACATGGATGGACAGCCGTTGCGCATAGTCGGTGGGCGACTTTATTTCCAATCGGCTGCCGGGATAACCGATAGGGAACTGCCTGTCAAGTAGCAGAAGGAACAGCTCCACTGTCCTTTGCGCCGCATTGTGCAATGACTTGTGCGGATGTTTCTCAGATTTTCCTTTCATCGCCTCATATATAATAAGGTGTAGGCAGCTGTGGAGCATTTCCTGGCGTATCTCTTCTTTTTCCTGATTCACTTCCATCATCTTGACAAAAAGATGCTTGATGCGTTCCGTAACATCGGTTTGCAGGTTGATGGTCTGCTCCATAGTCAGGTCGAGCAG
Source organism: Bacteroidaceae bacterium (assembly GCA_017471185.1). GTDB lineage: Bacteria > Bacteroidota > Bacteroidia > Bacteroidales > Bacteroidaceae > Bacteroides. Next base: position 6,148 of record JAFUVZ010000066.1, on the reverse strand, counting down.
GGGGGTACTCAGCAGGAAGCCCCATTCTTCCTTGCGCAGGAAAGCATGATTGAAACAACAGGAATAGCCTTTCTCCTCAGGGTCATTAGACGCTGGTTCCCAAGCGGATGGCAAGACGGGATTGGCGAAAACCACAGTACCAGGCTCAATCTCTATCCAACGGTCAGCATAGTAGAGTTTCCCCCGTTCAAGAAAGAGGGAGACGATGAAATAGTCGGCATAGCTGAACACCACCTTGTTCAGTCTTTTCCGATGCTGCCAAACCTTGAAATATGCCTCAGCCTGTGTCATGCCTGGATAAAATGTTGCAATTCCCGTTGCGAAGATAGCAAAAATCCTTATCTTTGCAAAAAAAATAATAATATGGAAGAAAAGAGAGCCACATTGAATGCTTTGGGCAAAAAGACTGTGTATCGCCAGGACTATGCGCCTGAAGTGTTGGAAGCGTTTGATAACAAGCATCAGGAAAACGACTATTGGGTACGTTTCAACTGTCCGGAATTCACGAGCTTATGCCCTATTACCGGACAGCCGGATTTTGCAGAGATCCGTATCGGTTATATTCCCGATGTCAGGATGGTGGAGAGCAAGAGCCTCAAGCTATATCTGTTCAGCTTCCGCAACCATGGCGCTTTTCATGAGGATTGCGTGAATATCATCATGAAGGATCTGATTAAGCTGATGGATCCCAAATATATTGAGGTGACAGGATTCTTCACACCCCGTGGAGGCATCTCTATCCATCCTTATGCCAACTATGGCAGGCCCGGCACCAAGTATGAACGGTTAGCTGAAGAGCGTCTGTTCAAGCATGAGTGATTTTGCAAAAAGTAACGGTTGTTACCGAAATGACGAATACTATTGTAAAGTGTAATGGCAGGCATTTGGCACGGTGTTGGCACGGTGTAGCCTCGCTCAAGCACGCTTTTGGCTCGCTCAAACAGCTTGCTTGAGCGAACCAAAAGCGAACCAAAAGCGAACCAAAAGCGAGCAAACAGTATGAGAAGAGCGAACGAACGCTCATTTTTTCCCCCTTATAATTTGCATATATCAATTTTTTTTGTGTATATTTGTATCATATTTCTCGATGTCTTTCCTCTTGTGTAGATGAGAATGCATACTCAGGAGCACAGAGAGAGACTGCCTGCGCCGGGTCTATGGAGGGTAACCAGCGCAATGGTGGCACTTGCATAGACGGGTAAGAGCGGACAAGCCGGAGGTTATTCGTTAGATGAAACATAAGGTGAGACTGCTTTGAGGAGGGAATGAGAAATGACATATAAAGGCGTTTACAACGCTCTGTTCATGGACGTATCGAATATCTAGCAAATTGACGATTAAATTGTTGTCCTGGACATAGCAACGGAGACGTCCTCGGGATGTGTTTATGCGCATCCCCTTTACTTGTTTAGGAAGGTACTAAGAGTGTCTTTCTATAAAGTTGAGGGGGATAATGTATTCATATCGGCGTGGGCTCTAACGTTGTCTGTTCAACAACAAAGGTAATGCTAGAGCCTCGATACGTGGAATGGACAACAGCGGTTCCACGCTTTTTTTTGTGCTGTCTGGTATAGAACGTAGAAGGCGACACAATAAAGAATCCCGATATGGGCACATTGTCTAATGTGAAAACAGGAAGAGGCCAAGTTAATCCTCCGAGTGTCAGGTTTGCCCCTGAGACCATCCCCGAAGCCGAAAGCTCACAAACAGGGGTGTCGGTAAGAAATACATCTACACTTGACAAGTTTTTGTATGGGTTTCGTGTCTTTTGTCCCTACTGTTTTCAAGTCAAGTTGGTTAATAACAAATGAAACAAATCACAGTAACCTCACCGTTGCTGCCCGACCTTGAAGAGTTTCACGGACTGCTTAAAGAGATTTGGGCGAATAAGTGGGTCACCAATATGGGGCAGTTCCACAAGCAGTTGGAAAAGTCGTTGGCAGAATATCTGAAAGTACCCTACATCAGTTTGTTTACGAATGGCACCCTGCCGCTTCTGACGGCCCTGCAGGCACTCGGCATCAAAGGCGAGGTGATTACCACACCTTACAGCTTTGTTGCCACCACCCACGCCATCTGGTGGAATGGCTGCACGCCGGTATTTGTAGATATCGAAGAAGATACCTGCGGCATCGACCCGGACAATATTGAAGCTGCCATTACGCCACGGACCACAGCTATCATGCCTGTGCACTGCTATGGTCATCCAGTGAACATGAAGCGTATTCAGGAGATTGCAGATCAATACGGTCTGAAAGTCATCTATGACGCTGCCCATGCTTTTGGAGTGGAAGTAGATGGAGAGAGTGTCTTGAACGGGGGCGATATGAGTACCCTTTCGTTTCATGCCACCAAAGTGTATAACACGCTGGAGGGAGGTGCATTGATAGTGCATGATGAGGAAACCAAGCGGCACATCGACCACCTGAAGAACTTCGGCTTTGCTGGAGAGACAGAAGTGGTGGCTCCCGGCATCAACAGCAAGATGGACGAAGTGCGAGCAGCCTACGGGCTGCTTAACCTGAAGCAGGTGGATGGCGCCATCGAAGCCCGCCGCAGGGTGGCACAGCGGTATCGCGAAGCACTGCGGGACATTCCTGGTATCCGTTTCTTTGAAGACATGCCCGGTGTCCGCCACAACTACAGCTATTTCCCCATCTTCGTCAATTCCAAGGAATATGGCATGACACGCGACGCACTCTATTTCAAGTTGCAAGAACAGGGCATCTTTGGCAGAAGATACTTCTATCCGCTCATCAGCACTTTCAATACTTATCGCAGTCTGCCGTCCGCAGTCCCTGCGAATCTGCCTGTAGCCACGAAGGTTGCAAACGAAGTAATTTGCCTGCCCATGCACCACGCGCTGAGTGAGGATGATATTGAAAGAGTTGTGAGTGTAGTGAAAAATCCCAAAAAGTAAAAGACAATAAAGAAACGCATTATGCTTTTCAATTCTCTTGAGTTTCTTATTTTCCTGCCTATTGTATTCCTGCTCTATTGGTTCGTTTTTCGTGGACGACGATGGCAAAATCTATTGGTAGTCGTTGCGAGCTACGTATTTTATGGTTGGTGGGACTGGCGTTTCCTACTGCTGATAGCCTTGACTTCGCTTTGTAGCTATGGAAGTGGCAGGTTTTTGGAGCACTATGAGGGTCAACGACGGAAACAACAGTTGATAAGCGCACTAAACATCGTGCTGAACCTCGGCATTCTCGGCGTTTTCAAGTACTACAACTTTTTCGTTGAGAGCCTGGATGCGCTATTCGGAACTATAGGATGGCATTTAGACTGGGTGACGATGAACATCATTCTGCCCGTCGGCATCAGTTTCTATACCTTTCAAGCACTTAGTTATACGATTGATGTCTATAAGAAAAAGTTACCGGCTACCCATGACATAGTAGAGTTCTTTGCTTATATCAGTTTCTTCCCGCAGTTGGTGGCAGGACCTATTGAACGGGCAACGAATCTGCTGCCCCAGTTTCAGCGGCAACGCCACTTCGACTATGCCAAGGCCGTGGATGGCATGAGGCAGATGCTTTGGGGATTCCTGAAGAAAATGGTCGTTGCCGATAATTGCGCAACAGTAGTCAACGACTATTATCCGCAATATTCAGAACTTCCAGGAATAACGCTTCTCCTTCTTGGCATTCTGTTTACAATTCAGGTCTACTGCGACTTTTCTGGCTATTCGGACATTGCCATCGGTTGTGCGCGGTTGTTCGGCTTCAATCTGATGCGCAACTTCAACATCCCCTTCTTCTCGCGAAGCGTGCCTGAGTTCTGGCGACATTGGCATATTTCGCTGACCACCTGGTTTCGTGACTACGTTTTCTTCCCTCTCGGTGGCAGCCGGTGCAGCCAATGGAAAACCGTCCGTAACGTATATATCGTCTGGGGCATCAGCGGCCTGTGGCATGGCGCCAACTGGACCTATGTCTGCTGGGGACTTATCCATGCCACTCTGCTTGTTATCTACACACTGTTAGGCATCAATACCAAATATAAGAATACAGTGGCATACGACCGCTATCTGCCAAGCATCAAAGAAACATTGCAAATGGTATTGACATTCCTCCTTTTTGCCATGAGCATGATCGTCTTCCGTGCCGAAAACATGGGGCAGGCAGTTGACTATCTGACGGCCATGGTAACCAATAAGTTTTTTGATGCGACAATGCTTCAGGGGAAACAACCTTTGTGCTTCGCCCTGTTGCTTCTTAGCGTAGAATGGCTGCAAAGAGACAAACTACACGCATTGCAGTTCACGGACATAAAGCCTTTCAAATACAGATTTGTCCGTTGGAGTGTATATTACGTCATTCTATTGGTCATATTCAAATACGCCGGTTCAAGCCAAACATTTGTATATTTTCAATTCTGAATAGCGATGAAAAAATTCCTCACATATTGCGCTATTTTTTGCTTGCCTGTCCTGATTTGTGCTTTTCTCGCAGAGTATCTGACAAGACAAGTCCCCAATCCATACAAATACAAATATGAGTGGATGCAAAAACATGCAGAAGACGTTGAAATCCTGGTCTTGGGCAGCTCACAAACATTTTATGGCGTTCGACCAGAATTGTTTGAAGGCAAAGTGTTTAATCTAGCCAATGTCAGTCAAGGAAACAAGCAGAACCTCTTCTTGCTGAAATATTGGGCTGACAGATATAAACAGTTAAAAACGGTCATCATCCCCATATCTCTATATACTTGGTTTACGCCTGGATTGGAACAAGGTGTAGAATCGTATCGTTGCAGATATTATAGAATTTACATGGATTGTGACCTGTATTCCGATTGGTCGCTCAACAATCTGGAATTGTCTGATAGGCGGACGGCATTAGGGAAATTGGAAAAATACTTTTCTGGCGACAGTTCTCTTGGCTGTGACAAGTATGGATGGGGCAACATATACAAACTGTCGGAGAAGAATATGGGGAAATGGGATGATGAGACTGAAGTTGAGACTGCCGTCAAAATGAACACAGCCGGAAACTGGGATTATATAGAGCCGAACTACAACCTACTGAAAGAGATAGCAGAATTCTGCCAAAGCTGGAACATCGAACTGATTCTTGTTACCCCTCCCTGCTGGACTTCATATAATAAAAAATGTGATAGCAAACAACTAGCAAAAATGTATGAGCTGACACACAAATTCCAACAGGAATACCATCTGACATATCTGGATTACCTGAAAGACCCGCGCTTTGACGCTGATGACTTCTATGACTGCAACCATTTGTCGGATGTTGGAGCCATCAAGTTTACAAAGATACTTATTGGGGATATATAAAACAATATGCAAATGAAAATTGGAGCATGTGGTGGACAAAGCAGAGCGCATCTGCAAAACACTGGGCATCACCGACTATGTGAACCCCATAGGGGGAACAGAATTCTACGACAAAGAGGACTGGGCGCAGCGAGGACTGACCCTCAGTTTCCTGCATCGTCGCGATACTATCAGTTACCCTCAATTTGGAGGCGAGTTTGTTCCAGACCTCTCTATCATCGACATGCTGATGTTCTGCTCGAAAGAGGAAATACAGCAAATTCTTAACGAATACGATATATTGTAATGAAGAGTGATGAACTAAAAGGTAAACGGCTTGCTGTATTCGGTGCCAATAATGTGGTGGACGAAGTCACTGATTTTGCTCACCGACACGGCATTGTCTTGATTTCTGTAGGCAACGTGCCGGAGGCTCCGATCCATCAGGTTACCGATGAACAGTATTACTTGGACTGCACAGACGAGACTGTGATGCTGCCCTTCTTCAAGGAGAAACACATCGATGGTCTGTTGTCATGTTCCGGCGAGATGGTCATCCGAAAGACGGTTGGATTCATCGGCAAGACGGGATTTCACTATTATGCCACACCCGAACAGTGGGATGTGCTGATGAACAAGCAGCATTTCAAGGAGGCTTGCCTTCGCTACGGCATGCCTGCCATACCAGCCTTCCGCTTAGAGGACAAAGACATTCCCTTCCCCGTCATCGTGAAGCCTGTGGACAATGGCGGCTCATTCGGCATTACCGTCTGCCATAGCCGGACAGAGATGGAAGAAGCCATCGCAAAAGCTATTCAGAACTCCACGGAGGGCGAATACCTCTGCGAGAAGTTCATTGAGGGGCCTTAT
>JAFUVZ010000065.1 GCA_017471185.1 Bacteroidaceae bacterium | reverse complement strand
GCATGAGTATTCTCGTCCGCTGTTCTTTGTGAAAAGGGCGGTGATGACAAAACACAGGGCAGGGAGGCTGCCTTAGCGAAGGGGCTTCCCTCCTTTTTTTAATGGATAATGAAGAATGATACATTATTTGCTCTTACAAGTTATGTGAAGCATGGCAAAACTGTTGTGACATCGGTATATATTATGAAACAAAAAAAGTTGTTTTACAACCGGGACATTACCAACGGTCATCGTGAGGCGGCGAGTTCCCAAACCGTTATTAATCATTTGCGGTTAGCCCATGTTATGGATAACCCTATGTATTATTTTCTCGGTCTTCCTGCTCTTTGTGAAAAGGGCATAGATAATCAAGGCAGGGAGGTTGCCTTAGCGAAGGTGCCTCCCTCCTTTCTTATTTTATGGATAATGTAAATATTCACTACCTACACATGATTAATGGATATTTACTAATTAGCAAGATATAGGTATTTCTCAGTGTTTAGAATCGTTCTACCTTTGCAACCGACTAATAATAGGGTACAAAGATTATGAAAAGATTCTTTACATGGATGATGCTTGGCCTGATGACAATAGGTGGCGTTTATGCGCAAAGCAGCAGTAGGGCAGGCAATTACCAGTCGGTCTCATCTGAATATGATGGCGACTGGCGTTTCCGTTTCGGTGGTTACGGCGAGATGCTGGGACAGTGGAAAGACTACGGACTGAACCGTTGGAACGGATCAACAGTAGGTAACAGCAAGAAAAATCATGCCGAAGTATCTATACCTCGTTTTGTGCTGGCTCTTGACTATAAGTTCTCTAAGAATTGGATTCTGGGTGCAGAGATTGAGTTTGAATCGGGTGGCGTAGGTACGGCATACGAACTGGAGAGTGGCACCGGCAGTGAAAACGGTGAATACGAACAGGAGTTTGAGAAGGGTGGAGAAGTGGCTTTGGAGCAGTTCCACATCACTCGTCTGATTACGCGTGAGTTTAATGTACGTGTCGGTCATCTGGTATTGCCTGTGGGCCTGACCAATGCTCATCACGAACCAGTGAATTTCTTCGGTACTACCCGACCGGAAGGTGAGACTACCATCTTCCCTTCCACTTGGCATGAGACGGGTATCTCTTTCTTCGGTACAGTAGGGCAGGGCTACGGCACATTCAACTACCAGGCTATGGTTGTGGCTGGCCTCAATCCTAATGGTTTCAGCAAGTACGACTGGGTAAAGGGTGGACGCCAGAACTTCTTTGAGTTTGATAACTTCACCTCACCGGCATGGATAGCCCGCCTGGACTATGTGGGTGTTCCCGGCCTGCGTATAGGTGGCTCTTTCTATTTCATCAATGATGCAGGTGGCAATGCCGACAAGCTGAACACATACAATTCTTTGGGCAAGATTCCTGTACGCATCTGGAACATTGACGGTGAGTATAACAACAAGTACTTTATATTAAGAGGTAACCTGATCAGCGGTCACGTGGGACATGCAGCAGGTATTACCCGTATCAATAACAGCTACTCGAAGCTTTCTCCTTATGGCCGTAAGGCACCGTTTGCTTCGGGTGCCCTGACTTACAGCGCAGACCTGGGCGTGAAGGTGAAGTCCTTCATGAAGAACGACAAATTCCCGGATTTGATACCATTCGCTCATTATGAATACTACAATCCTCATCAGGTGATGGATGAAGGACAGACTGCTGATGCCCGTTGCCAGGTGAGTATGTGGCGAGTGGGCTTGAATTGGAAACCACTGCCTAACCTGGTTGTAAAGGCAGACTATACAACTCGTCAGATCGGTACACAGAAAGTGTTCGGCTCTACGAATTTCAACAGCGAGAATGAGTTTGCCATCGGCATTGCCTATGCAGGATGGTTCCTCAGCAGATAAGCATGGATAATTAACTTAAAATTTTTATAAAGATGAAGAAGAATTTGTTATTGACGGGAATGATGGCTCTGGCCATGTCATTCACCTTCGCTTCTTGCGGTAACGACAAGAACGATCCTGTAACCCCAACACCAACACCAGTAGATCCAACGCCAGTTGATCCAACACCAGTAGATCCAACTCCTACGGTTGCAGTAACTGAAGCTGACCTGGAGGCTGCAGTAGCACAGTATGTGGATGGTGTAGTTCTGCCTACATACAAAGCATTGGCTGATAATAACGAAGCACTGAATGCAGCTGTTGAGGCTTTCCGTCTGGCTCCATCTGACGCCAACTTTGAGGCTGTGGCTAACGCATGGCTGGATTCACGTGAACCATGGGAGTCAAGTGAGGCATTCCTGTTTGGTCCTGTTGCAGACAAAGGTCTGGATCCTAATATGGATAGCTGGCCTCTCGACCAGGTGGCTATCGCTGCCATCCTGAATTCAGCAGACTGGGCTGCTCTGGAATGGAGTGGTGATTATGATGAGGATGATGAGGATATCGAGGCTGTACAGAGCGTCCGCGGTTTCCATACGCTGGAGTACCTGACTTTCAAAGACGGTGAACCTCGTACAGTAAGTGCAAAGACAGGCTCTACCGATCCTAACACCATGGAGTATGCCGATGCCAATACAGATGCTTGGGCTAACTACATGCAGGCTGTGGCAGCGTTGCTGCGTGCTGATGCCAACACACTCTATGCTGACTGGAGCGAATCATATAACGGTGGCAAGAGCTACGCTGAAATCTTCAAGAGTCATGACGGTACTGAAGGACTGAGCAGTGCCATCAATTGCATCGAGCAGATTATCGACGGATGCGCTGACATCGCCAGCGAGGTGGGAGCATCTAAGATAGGTGATCCTGTAAGTCTGTATGAGGGAGGTAAGCAGCAAGAGGCTCTCTACGCTGTTGAGTCTTGGTACAGCTGGCACTCTCGTGACGACTATACCAATAATATCTATTCTATTCGCAACGCATACTATGGTTCACTGGATGGCTCTGTGAACGCTAACTCTCTGTCAGCGCTCGTTAAGAAGGTTGATGAGGCTTTCGACACCAAGGTGAAGAACGCCATAAATGCTGCCGCTACAGCTATCCAGGCTATCCCACAGCCATTCCGTAACAATATCGGCAGTGCTGAGGCTAAGGCTGCTATGGATGCATGCGGTGACCTGGAATCTCTGCTGACGGATGAGCTGAAGCCATTCATGCAGAAGATTCTTGACTGAAGATAGGATTACGCCTTTAGTGGCGAAATATACCATAGAAGCGAAGGTTTGAAGCCGATTGGCTTCAGCCTTCACTTTGGTGTTTAAATAATAAGTTAAGTATTTATGACAGACAAATTTGTTTTAATTGCCTTATTGACAGCTGGTTCGTTCTGTCTTTCATCTTGTGATGAGGCAGGTGACCAAATAGTGGTGCAGGATTTGGAGATACCTGATGGCTATGCGCTCTCAGCTGGCACATCTACCGTTTTCTTCAATTCCGCTGTGGCATACGACCAGCCTGCCAAGTGGGTGTCGGGTACTTATGATACGCGGTTTAACAGAGGTGACAAGCTCTATGACAATGTGAAGAGCACCAATGAGAATGGTCATAACGGAGGCTTGGGACCTGTCTATGCCGGGTATTCCTGTGGCAGTTGTCATCGAAATGCCGGACGTACGGAGCCTACGCTGTGGACACAGGGTGGTTCGGGTACCTACGGATTTACATCTGCCTTGATTTACATTACCCGAAAGAACGGTGCCTTCTTCCAGGACTATGGGCGTGTGATTCATGATAACGCTATCTACGGCGTGCAGCCAGAAGGTAAGTTGAGAGTGACTTACGACTTCGAGACCTTCGAGTTCCCTGACGGTGAGAAATATGAATTGGCTAAACCTAATTATGAAATATACGAATGGTATGCTGACAGCATAGCACCGGAGGACTTGTTCTGCACTGTGCGTATCCCGCTGAGGCACGTGGGTATGGGGCAGATTATGGCGATTGACCGTAATGAAATTGAAGCGTTGGCCCGTCAGAGCAATTATCCTGAATACGGCATCAGTGGAAAGGCCAACTACATTAACGAACGTGGTAAGCTGCAGTTAGGCCTTTCAGGTAACAAGGCGCAACATGCCGACCTGACAGTAGAGTTAGGCTTCTCCAGTGATATGGGTCTGACTAATAGCCGCTATCCCGAAGAAATCAGTGAGGGACAACGACAGATACAGCAGGGCAGCATGATGGGGTTGCTCTACGATCAGCTGGATGTGTCAACTGAAGATATGGAGAATGTGGACCTTTATATGCAGAGCTTGGGCGTGCCTGCACGTCGTAACGTGAACGACCCGAGGGTGATTCATGGTGAGCAGATGTTCTACAAGGCAGCCTGCCATCTTTGCCATACCACTACCTTACATACTCAGTCACGTGGCTCCACCTTGCTGAACGGAACCGAACTGCCTTGGCTGGGTAATCAGGTCATTCATCCTTATTCCGACTTTCTGCTACATGACATGGGATCTGAGATCATGGGCGTGGGCTTGAACGACAACTATGTGAGCGGCCTGGCCCGTGGCAATGAGTGGCGTACCACTCCTTTGTGGGGAATCGGTTTGCAGCAGCGTGTGAACGGACATACCTATTTCCTGCATGACGGGCGTGCCCGAAATTTCATTGAGGCCATCATGTGGCATGGTGGAGAAGGAGAAGCTTCCAAGAACATTTTTAAGAAGATGACAAAGGAAGAACGTGACGACCTGGTGGAGTTCCTCAAATCTCTTTGATTAATGAATAATGAAAAATGAATAATATAATGAAGAAATTATTATTATCTTTGGCTGTGGTGATGATGCCTTTGTTCGCCATGGCACAATATGAAGAAGATACAGACAATGGTGTGGTATCACTGGCTGGTAGGGAAGGTTTCTCTATCGCCACCAAGAAAGGTGATTTTGTGTTCAAGCCTTATCTGCTGATGCAGGCCGCCGGTAAGTTCAACTATTATGATGATGAAGGACTGGATAAGGCTTACAACCAGGATAACGTGGCTAATTCGGGTTTCTCTATCCCTTACGCTGTGCTGGGCTTTACGGGTAAGGCTTTTGATAAGCTTACCTTCAATCTGAGCATCAATGCGGCAGGTAGCGGGGGCGCACTCCTGCAGCAGGTTTGGTTCGACTATGCCTTCAGCCAGAAGTTCGCTATCCGTGCAGGTAAGTTCAAGACTCCTTTCACTCATGCTTACCTTACCACCTTGGGCGAGACCTTAATGCCGGTGCTTCCAACATCACTGACCGCACCTGTCATCCTGCCTCATACCCTTAATGCTGTCAATCCTAATTTCGGTACAGGCTTCGATCTGGGTATCGAGATCCATGGCTTGCTGAACAAGGTCGGTTATGAGGTGGGTATCTTCAACGGTACGGGTGCTTCTGTGAATGTGGCTAACAAGACTTTCAGCGACGACTGGCACATCCCTTCCATGCTCTATTCCGGTCGTCTGACCTATATGCCAAAGGGTGTGATGCCTGCTACACAAGGTAATCCGAAACGCATGAACGAAGACAAGATATTGTTTGGCGCTTCTGCTTCCATCAATGTGGAAAGTGAGAGCGAGAGCACAAATGATTTCCGTGCAGGACTGGAGTTCGCTATGCTGAAAGGCAGGCTTTACCTGGCTGCTGAGGCTTACTACATGCATGTGGGCTTCACCAAGCGTATGAAGATTGATGATGGTTTCAACTACTGGGGCGGATATGTGCAGGCCGGTTATTTCGTGGCTCCACGTGTACAGGCTGCCTTACGCTATGACCTGATGGACCGTAACGGCACTGACAGTAAAGGATTGCTGAACATGCCGGCTGTGGGCGTGAACTATTTCTTCCCCAACAGCAATGTGAAGCTGCAGGCCATGTATCAGTTCATCGGGCGGACAGGACATGCAACCCAGCTTGACCGTGACATGGATGACCTCGGACTTGCCAAGCATTCGGCTACAGTCATGCTGCAATACTCTTTCTGACAAAATGATAATTGACAAATCATGATTATGAAGAAAATATTGCTTATCTTTGCAGGCATACTTGCGTTGCAGTCATGTGATGACGGTAGGCTCTATGAGAAAGAGGTGCCCATATCATCTGAAGGACGTACAGTGACCTTAAGGGCAAAGCTAACAGGCATCAGCACCTGGCCCGACCCTTCTATGTATGTGGTTGTGGCTGGCTTCAATGACGACAGCGACTATGCTTTGATTAACAAGGCCGTACCGGCACCTTCAGTTGAAGGCGAGGAGGTGACGGTGCAGCTTTCAGGCATCAAGGAGAATGTCACGAGGGTGGAGCTATGCGTGATCAACCGTTTGAGAAAGCACATCCTGACTTACTATACCATTAATGAGGAGCTGCTTACGGCATCTAACGAGATAGAGGCAAACGCTGGCGAACTGAACGTGGGTATGTATAACACCATTCAGGAGCGTGTGTTCAACACAACCTGTGTGAACTGCCATGGCGCGGCAACATCAGCTGCCGCCGGTCTGTATCTGACAGCCGACAGGAGTCATGCGGCCATCACGGGTGTGCCATCTAAGAAAATAGCTGGCATGAATATCGTGGAGCCGGGCGATGCAGGCAACAGTGCCTTGTATCAGGCTCTGTCAACCGATGTGTCTATACAGGATGAATGGCACTATAACCATACGGCTGAAGTGGTGGATGACGGCATCCTCTCTATGATCCGTCAGTGGATCACGCATGGAGCGAAAAAAGATCAGTAGGCTACGGACTACGAGTTATAAGTTTGATTTTTAATTTTGAATGAATAATGATGATGAAGTTTGATAACGCAAGCGTGGAGGTTTTTGAGTTTGAGATGGGGCAGGGGGTATCTGAATATCACCTGATGGTGCATGTTTGCGACCCTGCGCTTACTTACCAACAACAGGTTGATGCGTTGCTCAACGCATACGATGCTGCACTGCAACACCTGAGCGGTGCCGTTGCTGTTTTTAAAAGATATTTTCTCAGTGACGCTGCTAACCAGACTGACACATTGTTGGCTATGACGACAGAAGGCACTGACTGTGCGCTCTCTCTGGTGCAGCAGCCACCGCTTGACGGTACAAAGATTGCCTTGTGGGCATATCTGATGAAGGGTGTGCAGACGCAGCCTCTGAAAGACGGACTTTATGAGGTGAGTCACGGTCCATACCGCCATCTGTGGACTGGCAGCAATACTAACCTGGCTGCTAATTCTGAGTATCAGACAAGGCTGTTGCTGAATGACTATACGATGAATCTCATGGAACAGGGATGCAAACTGGCAGACAACTGCATTCGCACCTGGTTCTTTGTGCAGAACATTGACAATAATTATGCAGGGGTGGTCAAGGCACGAAACGAGGTGTTCGTGACGCAGAACCTTACTTCAGAGACTCACTTCATAGCCAGCACAGGCATTGGCGGGCGTTCTGCCGAACCTAAGGCTTTTGTGCAGATGGATGCATACGCAGTGAGGGGCATCAAGTCAGGACAAGTGCATTACCTGTATGCACCTACGCATCTGAATCCCACCTATGAGTATGGCGTGAGCTTCGAGCGTGGTACCTATGTGGATTATGGCGACCGCAGGCAGGTGTTTATTTCTGGTACGGCAAGTATCAATAACAAGGGTGAAATCATGTATGAGGGTGATATCCGTCAGCAGACCAAGCGAATGTTGGAGAATGTGGAAGCTTTGTTGAAGGAAGCCGATTGCACCTTTGAGGAAGTAGGGCAGATGATTGTCTATTTGCGAGACATAGCTGATTATGCTGTGGTGAAGGCAATGTATGATGAACGGTTTCCAAGCAAGCCAAAAGTGTTTGTAAACGCTCCCGTATGCCGCCCGGGATGGCTGATTGAGATGGAGTGTATGGGGGTGAAAGCTATGAACAACAATGCTTATGAATCCCTCTGATATATTGGTTTACCTAATTATGATTAGTGATGGTTGCAATAATACCTAAATCGTGGGATTGCCAGATATGGTGAAAACCTGTAATTTTGCAACATCAGATTTAAATGAATTAGTTAGTCATAATTACGTAACCACTTTTATTAGGAAATTAATAATCCTTGTAAATCCGATGGGAATCGGGCTTGCAAGGATTTTCCATGTTAAATAGCTACAAGTCACAATGTTCAATGTTCAACGTCCTTAAGTTCCACGAGTTTGTTTACGATGGCATAAATCGTTAAGCCGGCAGGAGAATGAATCTGCAGTTTGCGGGCAATGTTTCGCCTATGGGTGATGACTGTATGGATAGAAAGATAAAGCTGGTCGGCAATCTCTTTGTTGGTCAGCCCTTTCACCACCAGTGTAATGATCTCCTTTTCTCGCTGGCTCAAGGCCTCAGTATCGCTCTCTTTCTCTTCCTCCTCACTCTCAAGCAGCAGTTTCAGCTTGTCGGTGATGGTCTCTATGCTGTCATAGATGGCGATGGTCTCCTGATAGTCCTTCAGTTGAGTGCTGTCTATCATGCTGGCTATGATGGCTATGCACTTCATAGAGTTCAGTCCGCTATTAGTGGCCTTAAATTCCGAAATGTCAAACCAACCTCCGAAAGTAGGGTCAATCATGAGGATGTCTGGCTTCTGCACCTGGACATAATTGTTCAATGCTTCCACCGAGTTGATCTCCACAGGCTGGATATTCATTTCATGGATACGTTTCAATACCGATGACAGTCCGCTACGTATGATGGCGGAAGAGGTAGCTACCAGTACTTTCAACGAGTTGTTACTGTTTTTCATCTCTCAGTCTCCTTTCTAATCGTGCCACAGCAGGGACGAACATGAAGTCTTCCACCTCGCCGTGGGAAACAAGGTCCTGCTCGCAGTTGAAAATGTCGAATAAAACGGAGTTCATCAGATTGTTGTTGCCCTCTTCAGGGTAATATTTAATAATGATGTTCTTCAGTTCCTTCAGCTTAGTGTCTATTTGGTTATGCTTACTACTGTAAGCCACGATGTTGTATTTATCAGATAGCTTGCCTTCCAGCAGCTGGTTCACATATTTGAATACCGATTTGTTTTCATACTCCATGTGCCTGAACACTTCCTTGGCGTATTCGTCAAAGAACTTCATGATCAGGATGCTCACGTTGTTGTCGCTTGCAAAGTCGAGAGCCTCTATCAGCTTACGCCGTATGGTAGGCAGGTTGAAATCCAGGAAATACGTGTGGGCGTTCTTCAGATAATCCATGAGTGAAGTCAGTGAAATCTGCTCGTCATCAATGAACTCTTGGTGTCCTTCACTGATGAAGTTAGCCACGGCCAGAAACGTGTGCAGGTCCACACCTTGCTCCTGACACACATCCCTCACAGACTTGTCTCCAAACCCTAACTTTAGTCCGAAGCGGCTCATCACCATCAGCAGTGAGAAATTATCCACAATCAGGTCGCCCATCCTGTCTGTCTCGCGATACTTATGTTGTCTGTCCATAATGATACTCTTTAATAAAATGTGTTTACGCTACCGCAACTCCCATTTCGTAAAGATATTCTGGAGCAAAATCTGCTCCGTTATCCCATTCAACGGTGTTGAACTTGATGGAGAAACGCTTAAAGTAGTCAATGTTCCTCAAGGGGATATAGACTGTACCCCTCAGAGAATTGCTCAGATCTACAATTTTCTGTACTCCGTTGTTGAACAGCAACATCAACCTGTAGCCGTCAACGTATTCTGCCTTTATTACTTCTAAAAACATAAGCTTCTTTATTTTAGGGGTTCAATTGCAAAGATATAGTTTTTTTCTGACAATACAGAAATTTAGGTTGAATTTTAAAGAATGGAGATTGATTTAGTGGTTTCTGTTCTATGCGGAGAACAAGGGGTATCTCCTTTACCCTCATAGGAGACATTCCTTTCCATCATGGGAGGCCTTCCCACGTCAGATAACAATGTCTCCGTTCAATGATAAATGGTCCAGCAAGCCCAAAGAATTTGCCCTGTATTGCAGAAGAAATGAATCTGCGTTAAGTGAAATAAACGGGCTTGTTTGTCTTATATACCGATGTCGGTTAGTAAGGTTTTGATTTCCTGCTTCTGCTCAGGATGGAACCAATGGATGGAGGAGTCTTTTTTGAACCAAGTGAGTTGCTTCTTGGCATAGACACGGGTGTTGCGCTTGATTTTCTCGACGGCTTTGTCTAAAGTCCATTCGCCATCGAGGTATCTGAACAGTTCCTTGTAGCCTACGGTGTTGAGGGAATTGAGCTGGCGGTAGGGATATACCTGGCGGGCTTCTTCAAGCATGCCGTCTGTCATCATCTGGTCCACACGCCGGTTGATGCGGCCGAAGAGTTCAGGACGTTCACGATTCAAACCAATCTTGATGATGTTGAAGGGGCGATCCGCTTTTTTCCGCTGGCGGAACGATGTGAAGGTCTTTCCTGTCATGTAGCAGATCTCTAAGGCATGGATGAGGCGTTTGTGATTCTTCAGATCCACCGCCGCATAGTATTCCGGGTCAAGCAGCCTGAGCTCTCTCTGCAGGCCTCCCAAGCCCACTTCCTCGTATTTCCTCCACATCATCTCACGCGTTTCTTCATCAACGGTTGGAATGTCGTCAATGCCTTGGCATACGGCATCAATGTACATCATGGAGCCGCCTGTCATCAAAACGTTGTCATGTGTGAGGAAGATATTGTCAAGCAAAGAAAGTACCTCGTCTGCATATTGGGCGGCACTGTAATAGTCTGCTAACTGCAGGGCTCCGATGAAGTGATGCTTTACGCGGGTCAGTTGTTCTGGAGTAGGGGCTGCAGTGCCTATCTTCAGGTCTGCATAGATTTGCCTCGAATCAGCGGAAATGATCTCTGTCTGCATCATCTCAGCCAGTTCGAGGCTTAATTCTGTCTTACCTACTGCAGTAGGACCCAAAAGAACAACCAGCGATTTCATCAATAAATATCACTGCCATCATACGAGTCACCGCCTACGATGCCATCCAAACCCTCATAGCCTTCTGCATCAATCTCATCAGAGTTGTAGCCCTGGTCACCATAGAAGTCTTCGCCAAGGTCAACTGAGCTGGCGGTTATCTTTTTCTCCATCTCATCAAAGTCCATGCTCTGCTGAGGAGCCTCACCACGTTTCTTAGTGCAAACAGGTTTGTCCAGGCTCTTGCCAGTGATGATTTCTGAAAGCTTGATGAAGAAACAACGGTCGGTCATGTAGTCGAATACATAAATCAACTTCTGGTAGGTGTCTTCATCTACCAGTTTGCTGATGCGGGTGTCTGACATGACATAGCTGTCAGTCTCAGAGTCTGTATCCATTTCTTCAAGGGTAACCTCAATATCCTTGTTCCACTCGTCATCACACACAAAGAACGATGCCAGCTCGCCTTCCTTATAATCCACAGATTCAAGTATGGCCTTGTGGAAGTCAAGGAACGTAGCGTCCGGATCAATCTGGATCTCTCTCAAGAAGTTGTCAACTTCGTCTGATATTATTGTAAAACGATATACCATAATCTATATTCTCAAAAAAACATTCTCCATTTTCCATTCTCCATTACCCCGTGATAATACCACGCTTAGAGCTGCGTATGAAATCGACGATGTACTTGATTTCCGGAGTCATCACCATTTCCTGCTCAATCTTACTCAAGGCATTGCTCACGTTCAGTCCGCTCTGGTAGATAGTGCGGTAAGCATTATGAATCTGCTCGATAGTCTCGTTGGAGAAACCGCGGCGGCGCAAGCCAACGATGTTGATGCCACAGTACATAGTCGGCTCACGTCCGGCTATGATATAAGGAGGGATGTCCTTTGAGAAACGGCAACCGCCTTGTATCATGACATAACCACCGATGCGGCAGAACTGATGAACCAGTACCACTGCGCTGATGATAGCGTTGTCTTCAATCTCCACTTCACCCGCCAGCTTGGTTGAGTTGCCAATGATAAGGCCACTGCCCAAAACGCAGTCGTGAGCCACATGCATATTCTCCATCAGCAGGCAGTTGCTGCCTACCACGGTCTTGCCCTTTGAAGCAGTACCACGGCTGATCGTTACGTTCTCACGGATGCTGTTATTGTCACCTACAACAGCAATGGTGTCCTCGCCTTTGAACTTGAGATCCTGGGGCAGGGTACTGATGCTACAACCGGGAAAGAAGGTGTTGCCGTTGCCGATGCGTGCCCCGTAATGGATAGACACATTGTTCATCAACACATTGTTGTCGCCTATCTCAACGCCCTTGTCGATAAAGCAGAAAGGACCTATCTTGTTGCCTTCGCCTATCTTGGCTGTAGGGTCAACGTAAGCTAACGGACTGATTTGATTGCTCATATTTCTTAATCTGTTTTATTTGTTTTAACTACCTGTGCCATTACTTCTGCCTCGCAGACTTCATCCTCACCCACAAAAGCATAGCCTCGCATGGAGGTCACTCCGCGGCGTATAGGCTGAATCATTTCTATCCTGAAAACCAGGGTATCGCCTGGCACCACTTTCTTCCTGAACTTTACATTGTCGATCTTCATCACGTAAGTGGAATAGTGATCCAGACTATCCAGTTGGTTGAGTACCAGCAGCCCGCCTGTCTGTGCCATCGCCTCTATCAGTAAGACGCCTGGCATCACAGGCTCTGAAGGGAAATGTCCCTGGAAATATGGTTCATTGCCCGTGATGTTCTTCACGCCAATGATGTGGTCAGGACCAATCTCTATGATCTTATCTACCAACAGCATCGGGTAGCGGTGAGGAATGAGCTTACGTATCTTGTTCACATCCATGACAGGCTCAGCGTTTACATCATATTTCGGAGCCTGTACGCTATGAAGACGTATCTGCCTGCGCATTTCGCGGGCAAACTTATTGTTTACGGTATGACCTGGGCGTGTGGCAATGATGCGGCCCTTGATAGGCTTGCCTATCAGTGCCATGTCACCGATCACGTCGAGCAGTTTATGTCGCGCACATTCGTTGGGCCAAACCAACGGCTTGTGCATGATGTAGCCCAACTGTGTGGCATCCATGTGAGGAACACCCATCACGTCAGCTAATTTGTCATAATTCTCTTGAGACATCTGACGTTCGTAAATTACGATGGCATTGTCGAGGTCACCGCCTTTGATCAGACCCAGCTGAAGCAAAGGCTCAATCTCACGCACGAAAACGAAGGTTCTTGCACGAGCGACCTCATCCTTGAACTTTGTCATGTCCTCCAGGGTGGCATACTGATTGGGCAGGATGGTGGAGTCATAGGATATCAGCACGTTCAGACTGAACTCATCATCAGGTAAAACGATGATGGAAGAACCTGTCTTCTCGTTGCGAAATTCAATCTTTGACTTGATGACATAGTAGTCTTTCACGCTATTCTGCTCTACGGTTCCTACACGTTCTATACCTTCGATGAAGTATTGTGCGCTTCCGTCGAGGATAGGGAACTCCGGACCGTCAACCTGCATAAGGCAGTTGTCGATGCCAGATGCATAGAGAGCCGCTAAGGCATGTTCTACCGTACTGACCTTTACGTTGTTCTTGGAAAGAACAGTGCCTCGGGTGGTTTCAGTTACATTCTCTGCGATGGCATCGATGATAGGTTGTCCTTCAAGGTCAACACGCTGGATCTTATAGCCGAAGTTGTCGGGCGCAGGATTGAATTTCACGGTGAGATTCAGGCCTGTGTGCAAGCCCTTTCCACTCAGTGAAAAACCATCTTTCAGTGTCTTTTGTTTCAGCATTATTTATTTTTCTTTAATTCTTCTAATTCTTTTCGTAAGGCGTTCAGCTCTTGATACATATCGGGCAAGCGTCTTAACAAAGCCTGTGACTTGAAGAACGGCCTTTCCTCCATAGGAGGAGAACCGATAAGTCTGCTGCCGTCCTTGATGGAGCTGATCACACCTGTTTGCGGACCTAATGTCACTTGGTTGCCTATAGTGAGGTGACCGGAAATGCCCACTTGACCTGCTATCACACACCATTCACCCATTTTAGTGGAGCCAGCCAAGCCTGCCTGTGCAGCCATCACGGTATTGGCTCCCACTTCATCGTTGTGAGCTATCTGGATGAGGTTGTCAAGCTTCACGCCTTTGTGTACTACGGTAGAACCCATCGTGGCACGGTCAACACAAGTATTGGCACCAATCTCCACATTATCTTCAATCACTACGTTACCTATCTGAGGTATCTTATTGTATCCTTCTGGAGAAGGGGCGAAACCGAAGCCGTCAGCACCAATCACCACACCAGAATGAAGGATGACGTGATTGCCCACCTGACAGTCATGATACACATTCACACCTGAATAGAGCAGTGAGTCTTCACCAATCTTGGCGTTCTGTCCAATGTAGGTATGGGGATAAATCTGGGTACGGTCTCCTATGACAGCTCCCTCGTCAATAACGGCATAAGCTGCAATGAATACATCGTTGCCAATCTTAGCGGTGTCTGCTATCACGGCCATCGGTGAGATACCTTTGCGCTGGGGTTTGCTCTGCTCATAGAGCGTCAGCAGCTGGGCTAATGTCTCGTATGCGTTATCTACCTTAATCATGGTAGTTTTTACTGGCTTCTCCGGCTCAAAGTCACGGTTCACCAATACAATACTTGCCTCTGTGTCATAGATAAAGTGAGCATATTTGGGATTGGAGAGAAATGTGATGGCACCAGGTTTGCCTTCCTCTATCTTAGCGAAGGTGTTGACGGTAGCGTTAGCATCTCCCACGATCTCTCCGTGGACAAAAGCTGCTATCTGTTGTGCTGAAAATTCCATGTAAAATAGTTTAATTTAAATACCGTTGCAAAAATAATTGCTTTTTTTGATATTTACTGCATCTAAAGGTCATAAAATGTGTTCGAAAACACTTATGAATGTATATCTTTCAGTAAAACGGCCATCTGAGTCTGCAAATCTGCCGCTGCTTGACGTGCTCCTTCTGCAAACCGTTCGGTCTTGTCGGCATAGATAATGCCACGGCTGGAGTTGACAATCAGTCCGCACTGGCTGTTCATGCCATATTTGCAAACCTCTTCCAAGGAACCACCTTGAGCACCTACACCTGGCACGAGTAGGAAGTGGTCGGGCACGATCTTGCGAATGTCTTCAAACGCTTTGCCTTGGGTGGCTCCAACCACATACATCATCTGGTCGGCATCAGCCCATTCCTGCGACTTGCGCAGTACCTTCTCAAACAGTCGCTCGCCTTCTGTGTCAGCAGTGAGTTGGAAGTCGTGAGAACCCTTATTGCTGGTCAGTGCCAGCAGGATTACCCACTTGCCGTCATAGCCTAAGAAAGGAGTTACGCTGTCTTCACCCATATATGGAGCCACTGTTACGGCATCCACCCTGCCGTCTTCAAAGAAGCAGCGGGCATACATGGCTGAAGTGTTGCCGATATCACCACGTTTGGCGTCAGCTATGATCAGTTGGTCGGGGTAGTTGTCCTTGATATAGTTGACGGTTTTCTCAAAAGCCATCCAGCCCTTTACGCCCATGCACTCATAGAATGCCAGGTTGGGTTTGTAGGCGATGCAAAGGTCAGCGGTGGCATCAATAATGGCCTTGTTGAAGGCAAATATGGGGTCTTCTTCCTGCAACAGGTGGGCAGGTATCTTCTTGATGTCAGTGTCCAGTCCTACACACAGGAACGATTGTTTCTTCAGAATGTTCTCAAATAACTCTTGTCTATTCATAATCCTTTCAATTATTTCTTAATCGTCAGTTGTCAATTTATTCTTCTAAATATTCTTCATCTTCTTCTTCGATAGGCTCTTTCTCAAACGCTTTCTTCCTGAAAAAAATCATACCCTCCACCCTGAAGTCCTTTAGTTCTGCACCTTCAGCTGCCTCTAAGCCATCTTCTTCTGGCTGACCGGATTTAGTCACTTCAAAATTCCATATCAAAAGCGATGCTTCGCCATTGTCGAGTACAAAAGGCTTACTGTCTGCATCCACATCAATCTCCTGCAGTCGCTTGAACGGAACTTCGAAAGTGGTGGTATAAGACAGCGTGTCTTGGTAATAAGGTATTATCATATATAACATGCTGTCCTGTTCTTGAAGATTCTGTTCTTCCTGCCATTCATCCACTTGCTGTAACCGGATGAAGTCGCCTTGGGGCATCTCAATCATCTGATTACTCATATAGGCGGTAGGGTAATTGATAGTACCGGGATTAACCACAGAAGGCTCTGCGTCAATGGAGTCAGGACCGTCATAAAACGGATTGGTGTGCAAATCCACCAGTCCGTCGAGCCAGCGGGTCACCAGGCTGTCTTCGCCCATATCAAACTGCAAGTAACTCAGTTTACCTTTCAGCAGGTCAGCCTCATGCCTGTCCATTGTCTTGGTCAGACTGTCGAAACGGTCGTAATCCAACGGCAGTCTCACGCCTGTCTGAGCGAATATGTCATCCACCTGACTGGTCAGCAAACGGCGCGTGCAGGCGGAAATGTTCCAAGGACCGATGGCAGATATAAAGAATACCAGTACGAAAGAAACCAGAATCCAAAGTATATGTCTTGCCTTCTTGAGATAGAGGTATGCGCATACTACATAACACCAGATGTTGAACAGCAACACGTAAGCACGAGGTACTGTGAAGCCGTAGTCGCTGATGCGTCGCAAGATGCCCACCGTCATGAGTACAAGCAGTGGCAAGACCAAGGCTGATAGCCAGCGTACCAGCTTCTTGTCGAAAGGTTTGTCATCATGGAAGAGCAGGGGATACACAAGGGTAATGATGAACAGCATGCCCACCATCATGGTTGTCACCAACCATACCACACCGCCCATAGGCAGCTCCCAGGCTATCAGGATGAAAAGCACATAGACGTAGAGGGTAAGCAGGTAGGCTCCCTGTAAGGGGACGAACAGCGCATGCACCACCACACGTCCGAAGTCATTCATCCGGTTGATGTCGCGGTTGTGCTTGGCCTCGCCCTCAGGTATCTGCATTAGGAAAAGAAGTGTGTTGATCAGCACCATGCAGATGATTACCAGACTGAGGTATAAATCACCGCTGATGTCTAAGCCGAACAGCATCTCTATACCCCAGAGGAGTAGTTCGATACCTCCCAAAAGTATGCCGCTCACCACACTGGAGATGAATGCTCCGAAGATAAGATTAATGCCAAAGTTCCACGCTTCGATGTCATTTTCCCTTTTTTTGAGGAACGATAAGAAGAAGACGGATGAGCAGATGAGCGTGACGGTAGCCATCATACCCACGCCAAACTCAATAGTATTGGCAAATAAAGCTAAAGAAATGCATAGGCACACAAAGAACCAGACAACTTGCACCGCAATATGCAGCAACTTGCTTTTCTTTCGGTCAGCCTGTTCCTCACTCCACAGATGCAGTGAGAGTGCGAGAATGGCCGCAGTGGGAGGGTAGAACAGAAGCATGAAAAGTGATGCGTCACCTTCTGGGAAAAACTCAGTGTTCCATATCAGCATCATCAGAATGATGGTGAATGCCGCTGTAAACATCAAAGTGGCAGGGAATCGCTTTATCACGGCCTCAAACCGATCGCCGGCGCCCTTCAACGAAAATTTCTCCATCCAACTCATATCGCACAATAATTTATAGTTCACTCTCTTTCATACGCTCTGCATTCTCTGCCACAATCAGATGGTCAATGCAGTCCTGTATGTCACCGTCCATAAATGCCGGCAGATTGTAGATCGTATAGTTGATACGATGGTCAGTGATGCGTCCCTGCGGATAATTGTAGGTGCGTATCTTCGCGGAACGGTCGCCTGTTGAAACCATCGTCTTACGTTTGGCAGCTATGTCATCCACGTATTTCTGATGTTCCTTGTCGTAAATGAACGAGCGCAGACGCGACAGTGCGCGTTCCTTATTCTTAGGCTGGTCACGCGTTTCCGTACATTCAATCAGGATTTCCTCCACCACCCCGGTATTCGGGTTCTTCCAGTTGTAGCGCAGACGAACGCCAGACTCCACTTTGTTCACGTTCTGTCCGCCAGCCCCACTGCTTCGGAAAGTGTCCCAGCGTATCTCGCCTTCGTTAATGCTTACCTCAAAAGGCTCCGCTTCTGGCAATACAGCCACTGATGCCGCTGAGGTATGCACACGTCCTTGTGTCTCAGTGGCAGGTACTCGTTGTACACGATGTACGCCCGATTCATATTTCAGGGTACCATACACGCCATCGCCAGTGATGGGACAGATGATTTCCTTGAATCCTCCCACTGCGCCTTCGCTGGCACTTGAGACCTCCAGCTTCCAACCCTTGCTCTCGCAGAACTTGGAATACATACGGAAAAGGTCGCCTGCAAACAGAGCCGCTTCATCGCCACCCGTTCCGCCGCGTATTTCAAGGATAGCGTTACGGCTGTCCATCGGATCGGCAGGAATCAGCATCAGCTTGATTTCTTCTTCTAACTGAGGCTGACGCTCCTGGCAGTCATTCAGCTCTTCACGGGCCATCTCCTTCATCTCGGCATCGTCCTCATTGGCAATGATATCTTTTGCCTCGTCAATGCGCCCCAACAGTTCCCGATACTCCTTACGTGCGTTCATCAGCCTTTCCAGGTCCTTGTATTCTTTCGTGAGTTTTACATAGCGTTCCTGGTCAGCGATTACGCTGGGGTCGGTAATCAGGGTTGACACTTCGTCAAAACGAGGAGCCAGTCCGTCCAGTTTCTCTAATATGGTGTTCTTATCAGCCATTCAATCAATTATCAATTATATATAAACTCTCCGAACTCACTACGGATGATCAGTTCTTTGCGTTCGCTCTCCTCGATATGTCCCACTACCTGTGCATCGATATTGAAGCTCTTGGAGATGGCGATCACTTCGTCGGCATATTCTGCAGGCAGATACACTTCATAACGATGTCCCATATTGAACACTTTGTACATCTCTTGCCAGTCGGTACCGCTCTGCTCATGGATTGTCCTGAACAATGGAGGAACAGGGAACATGTTGTCCTTAATGACCTTGCAGTTTTCACCCACAAAGTGAAGCACCTTCGTCTGGGCACCGCCAGAGCAATGCACCATGCCATGTATCTGAGGCCTCAGTGCATCCAGCAGTTTCTTCACTACTGGGGCATAGGTACGGGTAGGGGAGAGTACCAGTTTGCCTGCGTTCAGCGGACTGCCTTCCACGTTGTCTGTCAGCTTCAGGCCACCGCAGTACACCAGTTCTTCAGGAACAGCCTTGTCGTAGCTCTCAGGATATTTCTCAGCCAAGTATTTGGCAAACACGTCATGACGGGCAGAGGTGAGTCCGTTGCTGCCCATGCCACCGTTATACTCATGTTCGTATGTAGCTTGGCCAGATGAAGAAAGACCAACGATCACGTCACCCGGACGGATATTGGCATTGTCAACCACCTCGCTGCGTTTCATGCGGCAGGTCACGGTTGAGTCCACGATGATGGTGCGAACCAGGTCGCCCACATCAGCTGTCTCGCCACCAGTGGCGTATGCACCTACACCCATCTCCCTCAATTCAGCCAGCAGCTCGTCTGTACCGTTGATGATGGCGGAAATTACTTCACCCGGCACTAACAGCTTGTTACGCCCGATGGTGGATGACACCAGGATATTGTCCGTTGCGCCTACGCAGAGCAGGTCATCAATGTTCATGATCAACGCATCCTGTGCGATTCCTTTCCAAACGGAGAGGTCGCCTGTCTCTTTCCAATACATGTAAGCCAGTGAAGACTTTGTGCCTGCTCCGTCGGCATGCATGATGTTGCAATACTCAGGGTCACCGCCTAAGATGTCTGGAATGATTTTGCAGAAAGCTTTCGGAAAAATACCCTTGTCAATGTTCTTGATTGCATTGTGCACATCCTCTTTGGCTGCGCTCACGCCTCGCATCATATATCTTTGCTTGTCCATAATCGATATTTTTTTGCAAAGATAACGTTTTTGTAACGTATTTCAAAGAGTTTGCAGATAATCGTTTCCTAAAAAAGAATAAAGTCTTAACAGATATCTGCTAAGACTTTACTTAAGAGCGGAAGACGGGGCTCAAACCCGCGACCCTCAGCTTGGAAGGCTAATGCTCTATCAACTGAGCTACTTCCGCAAAAATCTTTGATTTTTGCGGCATTGTCAGGCTGCACTCGGCATAATCAAAACAAGTTTTGCTTCTGCACTCGTTTGCACGACAATTCCGCTTTATCAGTCGGCATTGTCAGGCTGCACTCGTTTGCGCGACAATCCGCCTAATCTTTCAAAGATTGTGGGCAAAGATGGATTCGAACCACCGAAGGCGTACGCCAGCAGATTTACAGTCTGCCCCATTTGGCCACTCTGGTATTTGCCCAAGCCATATTTTGCTTTCCTCTTTCGAGGTTTGCGGTTGCAAAGTTACAACTAATTTTGTAAACTGCAAGCGAAATCCGCAAAATTAATCATTCTAATTGCTGTTTCTGCACACTCACTGCCTTTATTACCGAGTTTTCCACCTGCTCTTTCCTCCGCCTGCACCATATTATCAGTGGTGAGCACACCGAAGATTACAGGTATCTTACCCTCTGCGTTCAACTGGGCTATGCCTTGCGTAACGCCTTGGCAGACATAGTCGAAATGAGGGGTGTCTCCTCTCACTACGCTTCCCAAGACAATGATAGCGTCAACCTGTGCATACTTCATCAGCATCGCAGCCCCGAAGGTGAGTTCAAAACTTCCCGGTACAGTCTGCACGATGATGTCATCCTGACTGGCCCCATGCGTCAGCAAGGTCTGGATAGCTCCGTCACGCAGGGCATAGGTAATGTTCTCGTTCCACTCAGATACGATGATGCCAAACCTGCGACCTTTTGCTGAAGAATCAGAGCAAGTCTGGCAGTTTTCGTTCTGAACATGATAGGCTGTTGACATAACGGACTTATTTGTTGTTCTTCAGCAACTGGGCTTCCTGTAAGAAACGGTCGATGTCCATAGACTGATAAGAACGGAAATACTTGTCCTTGATAGTCTGGTATGCAGTGATAGCCTCGTCATACTTGCCTTCCTTCACCAACAGTTCGCCAGCCTGCTGTAGGAATATTGGGCTCAGGGTATTGTTATCAGCTTCCTTGGCAGCAGCCTGTAACAGTGAGATGGCCTTGCTGATATTGCCAAGCTCCACATAGCAGTTGCCCATAGCACCCTTGATAGCAGGAGCAATCATCTCGTCGTCAGCACTGAACTTATCAAGCAGCTTCAGAGCTTCCTCGTTCATGCCCAGGTGAGCATAGCTCAAGCCTGCGTAAGCGTTAGCTAAGTTAGCCGCCTTGGTGCCGCTGAACTCGTCTGCCACTTTCAGTAATCCGCTGAAACCGATGCTGTCGCCGTTGATGGCGAGGTCAAACTGGTCGTTCTCGAAATACTGCTCGCCCTTGAACAGAGCTGCGTAAGCTTTCTTCTCACGAGGTGCCTTATACAGGTTGTTGTATGCAAAGATACCTGCGATTACCACTACCAGTGCCACGATAGCACCCACAATTGTCTTCTTGTTCTTTAAAATAAATGCCTCTGACGATGAGAGGACTTCTTCTACATTTAAGGCTTCGTCCTTTTTCTTCTGATCTGCCATAATTCTATTGAATGTTTTTTATTTTTTCAGTTATTACAGTTTTCGACCCGCAAAATTACGGCTTTTTGAACTATCTGCGAAATTTAAAGCCATCTTTTTTTGCAGAATATGAATAAAACAGCAAAATTTTGGCTACTTTTGTCGCATTAAACGACCTGAAAATGATTTTGAACCGCATCTCCATATTGAATTATAAGAATATAAGCCAGACAGATCTGTCTTTCTCACCCAAGCTCAACTGCTTTTTCGGAAGGAACGGCATGGGAAAGACAAATCTCCTGGATGCCATCTATTACCTTTCTTTCTGCAAGAGCTCAGGAAATCCTATTGACTCGCAGAATATGTTGCATACGGCTGATTTCTTTATGATTCAAGGTTTTTATGCTACTGATGACGGTTCGCCTGAAGAGGTGTTCTGCGGCATGAAACGCAGGCAGAAAAAGCAGTTCAAACGCAACAAGAAGGAATATCTACGTTTGTCTGATCACATAGGATTTATTCCCTTAGTGATGGTCTCACCTGATGATTCGTCACTTATCCTGGGTGGAAGCGATGAGAGACGCAGGTTTATGGATGTGGTTATCTCTCAATATGATAAAGAGTATCTGGAGTCGCTCATCAGGTATAATAAGGCGTTAGCACAGCGTAATACCTTATTAAAAAAAGAAGAGCCAGTGGAGGATGAGATGTTGGCCATCTGGGAAGAGATGATGGCTCAGGAAGGTGAAGTGGTGTTCCGTAAGCGTGAGGCTTTCATCCAGGAGTTCATCCCCATTTTCCAGCAGTTCTACTCCTATATTTCTGAGGACAGGGAACAAGTTGGCCTTACCTACAACAGCCATGCTAAGGGTAATGATTTAAAGGCGGTGCTGGTTCAAAGCCGTGAGAAAGACCGGATTATGGGATTCTCCCTGCATGGAGTCCATAAGGACGAGCTGGAGATGGAGCTTGGGGGCTTTCCCCTGAAGCGTGAAGGTTCACAGGGGCAGAACAAGACTTACCTGATTGCCTTGAAGCTGGCGCAGTTTGACTTTCTCAAGCGTATCGGAACTATTCCTTTGCTGCTTTTAGATGATATCTTTGACAAGCTCGACGCGCATCGGGTAGAGCAGATTGTCAAACTGGTTGGCAGTGACCGTTTCGGTCAGATTTTCATAACCGATACCAACCGCGAGAACCTGGATATGATATTACGTAAAACTCAGGTTGATTACCGTCTGTTCAGTGTAGCCGACGGGGTGATATCTCCTGCCAATGAGGAAACGCTATGAAAAGGAATAACGCTGAATCCATAGGAATGCTCATCCGAAAATTCTTGAGGCAGGAAGGACTGGAGACTCCCCTGAATGAGAAAAGACTGATTGATTCATGGGGTGAGGTGATGGGTCCTGCCATTGCTGACTTATCTACGCCCCTATATATCAAGAACCAGACGCTATATGTGGAGGTAACTTCCGCTCCGTTGCGCCAGCAGCTGATGATGAGCCGTCAGCAGTTGGTTACCAAATTGAACCAGCATGTGGGGGCACAGGTCATCACCAACATCATCGTCAGATAGTGTCAATCATCCTGATGCCTAACTTTCTCAAAAACTCCGACGCTTCGTGATAATATACCGGTGTCTGCAACCATCTTGGATGGTGGGCGTCAACTCCGATGATGGCTGTGCAGCCTTCGTCTTTGGCTATCTGCCAGAATGAAGGGTGTGGAAACGTATGTCCGGCCATGTGCTCTTTGTAGGGTGCTGTGCCTAAGTTGTATTCTAAAGGCAGGTTCAGCTTCCTGGCTGTCCGGCAGATATGCCTGCTGACCCTTTCACAATGCTCATCAAACTGGTCATAGCTGGCCATAAAGAGATCGGGATGAGCCAGATAAGCGTAAATGCCGCTTTCCATACCTTGTATCGCACTCTCTTCATAGAGACTGAGCATCTCATGACTGGTAGTATATACTCCGAAATAGGGATAGTCCTCATCCGACTGGTAGTAATGATTGCCGAAGATGACGTAATCCAGCTGGTATTGGGCTATCTGCTCCTTCAACCAAGGCATATACTGCGGGAAATACTCACATTCCAGTCCGATTCTGATTTCAATCTTGTCTTTGTATTTCTTTTGCAACGAACGGATACTTTCCACATATTCTGGCAGTTCATGAGGCAGCATACGCGTGTGTGAAACGAAATCAGAGTAATACATCCAAGGTGTATGGTCAGAGAACCCTAACGTGTGATAACCGCCTGCTATGGCGCTTACCACATATTCCTCATCGTTGCCTTCTGCATGTTGGCACCGCAGGGTATGCGTATGGTAGTTGGTCTTTAGCATATCACGCTGTCCATCTTGATGTCAGTGACTTCTGTAGGCACTTCCTCTACCAACTGATATGGGAAGCAGATGCCCGCTTTATAGGCGTTTGGCAACTTGGGCAATAAATGGTCATAGTATCCTTTGCCCCTGCCGAGCCTGTTGCCTGCTTTGTCGAAAGCCATACCGGGAACGGCTACAAACCCGATGCTGGCATAGTCGGTGAAATTGGTGCCGCCTGGCTCTGAAATGCCAAAGGCACCTGGATGAAGTTCATGAGAAGGAGAATAGACCTTGAGCTCAAGATCGTCGCCTACCACCGCTGGCAGCAGCAAAGTCTTGACCTGCCCCCATTTGCGGATGAATTCATGCGTATTCACCTCATCGGGCAATGAGTGATACAGCAGAACCGTTTGGGCCTGTAGGAAATGCACATCAGTTTCCAGCTTCTGCATGATGGCTTCAGAGTCAGCCAATGCGTTAGCCTGATGCAGAGCCTTCTGTCCCTTGATGTATTTCCTCAGTTCCCCTTTATCCATGATTCATAATTCATAATTCATAAAAGTTTCACGCCGCAAGGCTAATTGTCAATTGTCAATTGCTTTCGGAAATGCCTCGCCCTTCTCCAGCACCTCAATTGCTTTCAGCACTGTATTGTCATCCAGGTTCCAGTACTCGATGTAAGGCTGTGTACCCTGGATATTGCTGATGATATTGGCGCAGAGATATTTCTCCAGCAGCTTGTGCGATTTGCTAATCAGCAAATTACGGCGTTTCACACCCTTTGAGTCGCAGTAGCGGATAAACTGTCCTGTAATATCCTGCTGCTTCAAGTATTTAGCCAGCTTCTCCTGACCTTCATATTTCAGCAGCTTCTCACGGTTCTTGTCACTATAATTGAAACCGAAGCGAGAGATAAGTCCCTTGTTGCTCACCTCAATCAGGTAAGAAGAAACGCCAATGGTATCTTGAGGCACGAAGATGTCAGGCATAATGCCGCCGCCTGCATAGACAGGACGGCCCAATGTGGTGAAGTATTCCTCATCCGTATTCAGCTTGATGCTGTCTGCGGAGAAGAATTCGCCATGTTCATATCGGTTGATCCAGTCGGTGTCATATTCAGGATCCTTGCCATTTTCATACGGACGCTGGATGCAACGGCCTGAAGGCGTGTAATACCTCGCTACTGTCAAGCGGATGGAAGAACCGTCGTTAAACTCGATAGGCTGCTGCACCAGACCTTTACCGAAAGAGCGTCTGCCAATGATAGTGCCACGGTCGTTGTCCTGGATGGCTCCTGCGAATATCTCACTGGCTGAAGCCGAGCTCTCGTTAATCAGCACTACCAACGGCATTTTCTGGCAACTGCCTGTGCCGTTGGCATATTCCTCCATGCGCGGATATTTCCTTCCATGAGCGAAGAGCATCAGCCTGCCTTCCGGCAGGAACTCGTTCACCATACGCAAGGCAGCATCCATATAGCCACCCGTATTGTCACGCAGGTCGATAATCAGACCCTTGCAGTTCTCATGACTGAGCTGTGCGATGGCGTTCAGCAGCTCCACATGCGTGGTACGGGCGAACTTGTTGATCTTCACATAGCCGAAGTCCTTGGTAATCATGTAAGCCGCATTGATGGAATTCTGCGGAATGTCACCTCTTACGACAATAAAGTCCAGCAGCTCCTTCTCTCCGGCACGCTTCACGGAGATCTTCACTTCCGAACCTTTCGGACCTTTGAGATGCTCCTTTGCTGATCTCTCCGTAACGATTTTGCCAACAAAGATAGAGTCGTTCACCTTTACGATGCGGTCGCCAGCCATCAGGCCCACCTTCTCTGAAGGGCCGCCTTGTATCACGCTGTTGATGTGGATGGTATCATCTTGAATCACGAACTGTATTCCGATGCCACTGAAACTTCCCTCCAGTTCAGAGTTGACTTCTTCCGCATCCATAGCCGGGATATAGGTAGAGTGGGGGTCCAGCTGTGCCAGGATCTGGGGCAGGGCACCTTCCACCACCTCGCTCATGTTAATGGTATCCACATATTGGTCTTCCACAATCCTCATCAAAGCGTTTATCTTGTTAGATGAACTGTTGATGATGCCGAGTCTGTTTCCGCCATAGTGCTTGGTATAGAACGCACCAATCAGAATGCCGCCGACGATACTGACGGCGATAATCAGCGGAATAAATCTGGTAGTCTTGTTGCTTGCCATATAAATCTCAATCCTTAAAACTTCAAATCCTATATATTAATGTTCAATGCTCAATGTTCAATGCTCAATGTTCAATGTTCAATGTTCAATGTTCAATTGTCATAAACACCACCTCAATCCCTGCTTTCTTCAGTAGCTGCAATCCGTCGTCCAGCCTGTACTGCCGTGCATAGACCACGCGCTTGATACCTGCCTGGATAATCAGCTTAGAGCATTCGATGCAGGGAGCGTCAGTCACATACAGCGTAGCTCCCTCGCTATTGTTGTTAGAACGGGCAATCTTAGTGATAGCGTTCGCCTCTGCATGCAGCACGTAGGGGTGCGTCACATTGTTCTCATCCTCACAAACGTTCTCAAAACCAGAAGGCGTGCCGTTGTAACCGTCAGAGATAATCATCTTGTCCTTTACAATCAAGGCTCCTACTTGACGGCGTTTGCAGTATGAGTTCTCTGACCAGATGGTTGCCATACGCAAATACCTCTTGTCCAGTTCCGTTTTCTTTTTGTTCTCAGCTTCAGTCATCGTATGTTCTTAGGTAAAAGTGCTATAACATTAACCAGTTCACCATCTTTATAATAGATGTACAGGGCATTTGCGTCACCAGTGTATTTAAAGGCGTTCGTCATGCCCTGCTGGAAAGCCTTTGCCAGCACGTCAGTCTCTTCACCGTTCCATTTCAGGTTGCCTATGCTGATCTGCTGGTTCTTTCCGTTTGCCCTCCACGTACCCTCAAAGGTAGAGTTTATGACCTTGCCCGTTACAGTACCGCTGAAAGTGCCGTCCGTATGGGCACCCATAAACTCAATCTCATAATTGCCGGCAATGTCTCTGGCGGCCACGCTCTTGGCTTCCGCCTCACGGTCATCCAGCCAGAAGTTTACGTAGCTTTTTGCGTTGCCATCTCGAAAGATGTAACTCATCTTCCATACCTTACCGGTGAAGATGGTCCTGACATCGTCGCTGTCGTCGCTGCAGCCGCTCAAGCATGAAAGCGAGAGCAGGCACAGCGTCATCGCATATAAATATAGAAGGTGTCTTTTCATCTTTTGATGCCGTTCCTGGTTAATAATGCGTCAATGGTAGGCTCTTGGCCCCTGAACCGTTTATACAGCGTCATAGGATGCTCCGTACCGCCTTTCGAGAGCACGTTCTCCCTGAATGAAGTAGCGGTTGCCTGGTCGAAAATGCCATGCTTCTTAAACAAGGCGAACGCATCGGCATCAAGCACCTCTGCCCATTTGTAGCTGTAGTATCCTGCCGCATAGCCTCCTGAGAAGATGTGAGAGAACTGCACGCTCATGCAGGTACCCTCTACCTGTGGCAGCACCTGTGCCCGTTTCCAAGCCTCCCGTTCAAAGGAGGTCACGTCACCGTCAAACTCCTGCTCACGGCTATACCATGCCATATCAAGCAGCCCGAAGCTCACCTGCCTCAGACAAGCGTAAGCCACATTGAAGTTCTGTGCGTCTATAATGCTCTGCACCAGTTCGTCTGGTATCGGTTCGTCAGTCTCGTAATGGCGTGCGAAGGTGTGCAGGAACTCTTTCTCGACGGAATAGTTCTCCATAAACTGAGAGGGCAGTTCCACGAAATCCCAATACACGCTTGTGCCGCTCAGGCTTTCATAAGTGGTGTTGGCAAACATCCCGTGCAGGCTGTGTCCGAACTCATGCAGGAAAGTGTTCACCTCTCCGTGGGTAAGCAGGGCGGGCTTGTCTTTGGTGGGCTTGGTGAAGTTCATCACCAATGATACATGCGGACGGCTGTTTTCGCCTGTCTGCCTGTCAATCCATTGCTCTTTGTATGAGGTCATCCAGGCACCTCCTTGTTTCCCCTTGCGAGGGTAGAAGTCGGTATAAAGCACCGCTAAGAATGACCCGTCTTTGTCGAATACCTCGTATGCATCCACATCAGGATGATATACGGGAATTTCTTTGTTCTCCTTAAAGGTGATGCCGTACAGGCGGGTGGCGAGCCCGAACACACCCTTCTTCACCTTGCTTAGTTCAAAGTACGGTCGAAGCTTCTCATTGTCCAGGTTAAACTTACGCTCCTTCAGTTTATGGGCATAGTAGCCTAAGTCCCAAGGCATCAGCTTGAAACCGTCACCTTCCATCTCCTTGGCGAGACTCTCAATCTCCTCTATTTCCTGGTGAGCCGTTGGCGTATAAGCGTCAAGCAGGTCGTTCAGCAACTGATATACATGAGCCTGGTCCTGCGCCATCCGCCTTTCCAATACATAGTCGGCATACGACTTATATCCCAGCAGTTGAGCCACCTGCATACGCAGGTTCACCAGCTGCCTCACGATTTCCATATTATTCTGTCCGTTGGGATGTGCGCATCGAGTATTGTAAGCCATGTATAGCTCCTTCCTCAGCTCCCGGTTGTCAGCGTAAGTCATGAAAGGAGAGTATGACGGAGCCTGCAAGGTGAATACCCAGCCTGTGAGTCCCTTCTCCTCAGCGGTTTCAGCAGCAGCTTCCGTTGAACTGGGTGGCAGTCCTGCCAGATCCTTCTCGTCAGTCAGGTGCAGCTGATAGTCGTTCGTCTCTTTCAGCAGGTTGTTGCTGAACTGCAATGAAAGCAGGCTCAGTTGCTTCGTCAGTTCGCGGAACACAGCTTTCTGATCTTCGTTCAGGTTAGCCCCGTTGCGGGTAAAGCCAATATAGATATCCTTAAGCAGTTTGCGTTGCTCATCATTCAGATCCTCATGCTCCTGGTTGTCATAAACCGTCTTTACACGGGCGAAAAGACGCTCGTTCAGGCAGATGTCGTTATCATGCTCGCTGAGCATCGGCATCAGCTTGTTAGCCAGCTCCTGCAGTTCATCCGACGTATTGGCACTCAACTGGTTGCCAAAAACCGTTGTAGTGCGGTGCAGCATTTCGCCAGATTGTTCGTAAGGCTCTATCGTATTGGCGAAGTCAGGCTCCGCAGGATTATTGATGATAGCGTCTATTTCAGCCTTCTGCCTGGCCATGCCTTCAATGATGGCAGGCTCATAGTGCTCCAGCTTGATCAGGTGGAAGGGCACCGTGCCGTGAGGCGTGTCATATTTATTGAAGAAAGGATTCATATTTCATTTGCTTATTTAACCTGCAAAGATAATGCAAAAATTCGGTATAGCGAGTAATCTGGGTATAATAAATCTTAAATAATGTCTTTATGCTTGCTCTATATTCGTTATAAGCTTATATTTGAACTGCATTCGTCTTGAAATAAATCATGGCTTGATACGACATTTTCTCTACATATTGGGTTTGGGGACTGCACTCTGCATAACGGGATGTCAGGGCTATCAACGCTGGTTTGAAGACCAGATGGAGCTTGATACAATGGATGAGAGTACTGTGGCTTTTACCTTTGCTTTGCCTGGCTTTTCTGGAATCACTTCATAACTCTTCATAAGTCTTCATAGGTCTTCATGACTTGTGCTTGTTGGTTTTGGTGAGTAGGCATGAAGAGGTATGAAGTGTCTTATTTTAAATAAGGTTGACACCAAAAGTTTGAAAAAGTATGGTGAAAGAACCCAAAGAAAGCCGTTATGCGAAAGACACCGATCGCATCAACGAGATGAAGGAAGTGTTTGAGATGTTCCACATCCAGCACCTTCG